>DCGY01000023.1:0-880 GCA_002314715.1 Lachnospiraceae bacterium UBA1766
CATTGCTTCGAAGGGTAACATCTTCTATAATCTCTATGGACCCGTTGGCGCGGACTCCGCGATCCATCAGGTCCTGCTTATGTTCTGCCACATAAGCAAAATCCTCTCGGGATACATGGATCATAAAATCCCTGCTGTTTTCCACCCGAAGCATGGTACTCTCAATTAAATACAACAAAATATTCTTATAATCTGCCAATTCCACATGAAACAAATGCTCATAAATCGCGGAAAGATGCTCCACCATCTCCACTTCCATGCCGGAAAGGCGCTCACGGAAGTCTGCTTCCATCGTCTGCAGCTGCTGATCCAAAAGCTGCTCCTTTAAGGCATACTCTCTCTTTGCCGAAGCGACCCCATCATCATAGCCCTGTTGTCTGGCATTTGCCATAATCTGCTGTGCCTGCATATTGGCCTGTTCTTCCGCATCCTGCAAAATCTGCTGTGCCTGCATTTGCGCTTCTTCCAGTAATTGCTGTGCCTGTGCAGACAAATCCTCAGCAGATTCCTCCATGGATTGTGCTTTGATGACATTGGCACTAAGCCCTTCCTGAAATCCTTCCGCATCCCGGTCCGCCATCAGCGCATCCAGCTCCGAAGGCTCGCCTTCCTGCTCCAAATCCATGTCGTCTACACTTTCCGTATCGGGATATCGGGATTTCATGGCCTCTATTTTTTCCGCAATGGCACGGTTATGGTCGATGACACGTGTGGTTTCCTTGTCAAGAGTAGTACTTCTCCATTTCAAAAGATTACTAGACAACGATCTCGTCACCTCCGCCTCTTGAAATTACAATTTCTCCGGCATCCTCCAGCTTTCGGATAATATTAACAATCTTCTGCTGTGCTTCTTCCACGTCCTTCATACGAACAGGACCCA
>DCGY01000023.1:894-1147 GCA_002314715.1 Lachnospiraceae bacterium UBA1766
GACCCATGAATTCCATATCTTCCTTGATCATGACTGCCAGTCGTTTAGACATATTGTTCAAAATTGCATTCTGTACCCGTTCATTGGAGCCCTTTAATGCAATACTCAAATCATTGTTATCCACATCACGCAGCACACGCTGAATTGCACGGTCGTCCAAAAGCAGAACGTCTTCGAACACGAACATCTTCTTTCGGATTTCGTCTGCCAATTCCGGAGCCTCGATTTCCAAGGTTTCCATGATATGCTTTTC
>DCGY01000023.1:1208-7706 GCA_002314715.1 Lachnospiraceae bacterium UBA1766
CACCACCGATAATGGTGTAATCCTGATTTACCAGACTTGCCAGCTTTGATTCCAGCACCTTCTCCACTTCCTTGATAACATCCGGGCTGGTACGATCCATAACCGCAATACGCTTTGCTACATCTGCCTGACGATCCGGTGGCAAAGCAGACAAAATCTGTGCGGACTGATTTGGCGCCAAATAAGACAAAATCAAAGCAATCGTCTGAGGATGCTCGTCCTGAATAAAGTTGATAAGCTGGGAAGCATCGGTCTTTCGAATAAATTCGAAAGGCTTTACCTGCAAAGAAGAGGTCAGACGACTGATAACATCCATGGCCTTCTCCCCACCCAGCGCTTTTTCCAACAGTTCCTTTGCGTAGGTAATACCACCCTCCGCAATATACTGCTGTGCAAGGCACACTTCATAAAACTCGTTGATAACATCCTCTTTCACCTGAGGTGTTACACTACGGGTATTGGCGATTTCCAAAGTTAATTCTTCAATTTCTTCTTCCTTCAAATGCTTAAAAATTCCCGCTGATCGTTCAGGTCCCAATGCAATCAGAAGAATTGCCGCCTTTTGAATTCCGGTAATTTCTACTTCTTTCCCCTTTTGTGCCATTTTCCCTCTCCATTAGTTCCAACCGTCATTCAGCCAATTGCGCAACAACGCAGCTGCTGCTTCAGGGTTATCATCCACAAATTTCTCAATCATCTTTCTGGTCTCGGACTTGGTTTCCACATCAATATCCTCCACCTCATTTTCCGTATTGGACTGAAGCAGATTTTCTACCGACAGCTCTTCTTCCTCGTCCAGAGGTGCCTCCTCAGGCTTCATGCTCTTAAGGACTACAAATCCCAACAAGCCCAGGATAATCACAAACATAACAATACTGAAAATGTTGTTCCAATTCAGATTTAATGATTCCTTATCAATGAACAACGGCGATTCATAGGCAACCATTGTTACATTCTCTACCGGAATTCCGGATGCGGTAGCTACCATGGAGTAGAAATCCGGGTCTACCTCAAGCTTCACATCATCCGCATGGGCAAGCTTATACTCATCCCAGGTCATATCATCCAAAAGTCCAAGCTTCTTGGCATCTTCCTGTCGAAGCTCTTTATATTTAATCATGGCAATGGAAATGGAGGAACTGGCCAGCTTAATACTTCCTGCGGGGCTAACCTTTTTCTCTATAGACTGATTGGGCAAATAATCCTTCTCATACTCTGTTGTAGAGGAAGAACTGTTGCCGGAATCTTCATTTACCATTACCGTACCATCGTTGGAAGTCGCTCCGGGAACTCCGCCTGTGGAAGCAGTATTTTCTGACTCCGCATGGGATTCGTGGGACAACATTCCCTGGTCTCTTCCGTCATTTGCATAATACTCACTGACCGTTTTTTCATAATTGGCGTAATCCATATCCAGATGGCTGGTTACTTCGATAAAGTTAAACTGATTGGTACGAAGAAGCACTGTCTTGACCTGATTGGTAACCATTGCCTGGGCCTGCTGTTGCAACTCCAACATAGAATTGGCAATTCCCGCTGCGCTGTAGTCATCTCCGCCTGCAAACAAAAGAGTAGCATTCTGATCCACGATTGTGATATTGGCCGTGGTGCTGTTACCCAGGAAAGTCGCAACTGCTTTTGCCAGATTCACCGCATTGGTGGAGGTAAAGGTTCCGTCGGTTTCCAACTGAATCATAGCGGAAGACTCTACCTGTTCCTGAAGCAAGGTACCCTTTTTCTCGGGAATGTGAAGGTTTACCGTTGCGGATTTTACATTGCTTAACTTGGAGAGATCATCCTCTAATTTGGACTGAAGATATACTCCCCACAGTTTTTCCTTATCGGATGCGGTTGTGGAAAGACTGCTCTTTAACGCATCCTCCGGGCTGTAGCTTTTACCTACCAGTCCTTCAGAACCAAGGGCAAGGTTTGCCACTGCCTGCTGTTCCTTTTCTACATCAATCTTTAAACCATCCGTGCTGGTTTTGTATTTAATATCACTACTCTCCAAAACCTTAATGACCTTGGAAGCTTCCGCCTGTGTGGTACAATCCAGCAAACGAACATAACTGGGTCTGCTCAGGACATAGATAATAATGGCAAAGGTAAAAACAACCACTGCCACAATCGATATAATAACGGTTTTTTGTCTTGAGGTGTAATGATTCCACCACGCCAGTACTTTTGCCCACGTTTCTTTGAGCTTATCAACCATGATACTTCTCCTCTAAACTAAATCTGCATCTGCATAATTTCTTTATATGCTTCCAGGAATTTGTCACGAACCGCTACCGTATACTGCAAGGCGGTAGAAGCCTTTTGAAGTGCAATAGACAAATCATGTGTATTATCCACTTCGCCCAACGCAAAACGGATTTCTTCATTTTCCGCATCGGAAAGGTAGCTGTTGGTGGTTTTAATATTGTTAATTGCCGAATTTAAAATACTGTCAAACATAGTTCCGCCGGATGCATCGTTTGTCTTTAATTCGGTTCCTGTAAGGGGAGCTATGTTTACGGCAGTGGAGGTATCGGTTACCGTAGTCAATGCGCTGATTGCTGTCAAATTCATATTCTATCCTCTTCTATCGATTACTGCTGTGCCAACTGAAGACCCTGAAGTGCTATGGATTTGCTGGCTGAAAAAGCGGTTGCATTTGCCTCATAGGCTCTGGATGCATCAATAAGGTCTGTCATTTCGGTAACGATATTGACATTTGGATAAGTCACATAGCCATTTTCGTCCGCATCCGGATGGGAAGGATCATAAACCATGTTCATGGCTGTCTCGGTATCATACAAAACCGCGTCAACCTTTACGCCCTTTCCTGTATACCCATTATTATAACTGCTGGTCAGATTTCCAAGCACCTTGCTAAACGAAGTCTGACCTCCTTTTTCCGTAAAATTCACCACTTTTCTGCGGTAAGGAGTGCCGTCCGCCGTGCGGGTGGTATTTGCATTGGCAACATTCTCGGAAATAATATCCATACGATAGCGCTGAGCCGTCAAACCGGACGCATTAATATCAAAAGACGAAAACATACTCATAATCTAATCCTCCTTACTTAAGCACTGCCTTCAGGTTGCTGAATTCACTTTGGATTCCTGACATTAATCCCTGATACTTCAGCTGATTCTCTGCCAGATAAACATTTTCCTGATCGATATCCACGTTATTCTTGTCCAAGCGATAAGAATAACCCGCATAATCCGTAAAGGGTCTTGCGTTTAATTTGGATAGATCAACACCGGAGACCTTCTGATCCATGGAGACCAAACTATTGGAGCCAAGTGCCTTTTTCAGTTCCGCTTCAAAGGAAATGTCCTGTCTCTTGTAGTAGGGCGTATCCACGTTCGCTATGTTGTTTGCAATTGCCTCATTTCGAAGCCAGCTGGCATCTGCAGCCTTGTCTAAAACATTGATGTAATCAAAGGCATTTGACCGAAACATAAGGGTTCCTCCAATCTATTTTCAAACAATTCCTATATTTTGACCTATTTACCCACAATTCGACACTATAATCATTCTATTCTATTATAGTGTATTCTGTCGAAAACACAATATCTATTTCAAAATTTCCAAAAAAAACACAGTATATTGTGGTCATCCGGCATATATCACAGTATTTCCCTGCAGTCGCCTGTTTTCGAACCTCTTAACGCACAAACGGACTTATTGTATCCACAATAAGTCCGTTTATCTACGTCAATCCATTTGTATTCTGTTCTGTAAGCTTTATCGGCTGAAATAACCCAAAAGATAATAACACAAATTCATATTTTTCTCAATTTGAATCTATTCGCCTTCTACTCTATCTTCTCTTATTTTCCCGTTTCAGTTCCTCCAGTTCTTCAAACACCACATCATTTAATACCTTGATGTAGGTTCCCTTCATACCGGAAGACCTGGATTCAATAACTCCGGCGCTCTCGAATTTGCGAAGAGCGTTTACAATAACAGAACGGGTAATGCCCACTCTGTCCGCAATCTTGCTGGCAACCAATACTCCCTCCATACCGTTTAGTTCATCGAAGATATGGGTAATTGCTTCCATCTCCGAGAAGGATAAGGTGCTGATAGCGGATTTTACCACCGCTACCTTACGGTTTTCCTCCGCACTCTCTTCATTCACCGCACGAAGCATCTCCAAGCCCACCACGGTGGAACCATATTCACAAAGAATAATATCATCAATATCGTATTGATCATCACACTTATAAATAAACAAGGTTCCCAAACGTTCTCCTGCAATTTCAATCGGTGCAATAATCGCACGGAAGCGTTTGGTATCGATATTCTCAAAACCAAGGGTATCCAAATTCACATTTTCCTTGGTGGAAAGAACACCCAACAGTCTCTCATTTAACATATCATCGATGAAATCACCAACCACATCATTTAACAGTTCCCGAATAGGATCGATATTGTCTCTCTCTCCCACGCCCAAAACCTTACCCTTGCGGCTGATTACAAGGACATTGGAATTCAAGATTTCGCGCATGACCTTGCATATATCATTGAATACGACTTTGCTGGAATTATTATTGTGTAACAATTTACCAATTTTTCTAGTTTTGTCCAAAAGCTGTACGCTACTCATCCACATATCCTCCATAGAAATCCTTCGTATAAACGTCCTATCTATACAAATCTAGTCTATCACAAAGATTTTCAGATTTCAATGTATTTTTCAGAAAATAAATAAACAATTTCAACAAAAGTTGAAATTGTTTATCATTTTTTCGATTATTCAGATTTTTTCTCTTTTGCCGGATTGTTCCAAACCATGTAATCGCATTCCGGATTTCCGATACATCCAAAGTATCTTCTTCCCTTTCTGGTCCGCTTGATTACAATATCCTTTCCGCACTTCGGACAAGCCATTCCGATTTTTTCGAAATAGGGCTTCGTATTTTTACATTCCGGGAATCCGGGACAAGCCAGGAACTTACCGTGAGGGCCGTACTTAAAGACCATTTTACGTCCGCACATGTCACATTCTTCATCGGATTCTTCATCCTTAATGGTAACCTCTGCCAAATCCTTTTCCGCCTGCTTCACTGCCTCATCCAAATCCGGATAGAAGTTGGAAATAATGGTCTTCCACTTTACATTTCCTTCTTCCACACCATCCAGCAATGCTTCCATATTCGCGGTAAAGTTTACATCCACAATGGTAGGGAAGGCTTCCATCATCATATCATTTACCAATTCGCCCAATTCTGTCACAAACAAATTCTTGCTTTCCTTGGTAATATACCTTCTACCTAAAATGGTGGAAATGGTAGGTGCATAGGTACTAGGACGACCGATTCCCAGTTCTTCCATCGCCTTTACCAGGGATGCCTCGGTAAAATGTGCCGGTGGCTGGGTAAAATGCTGTTTGGGATCTGCGGATTCAAACAAAAGCTCCGTATCCTTTCCCAAAGAAGCTGTCAGAACGGTTTCCTCTTCCTTATCCTCTTCCTGCATATATACATTCATAAAGCCTTCAAACAAAAGGCGGGATACTGCTACGGTAAATACCTGCTTATTTGCCACTATTTTCACCGAAGTGGTTTCATATTTTGCAGGTGCCATATTGCTTGCCACAAAACGCTTCCAAATCAACTGATACAAGCGGAACAAATCTCTTGGAAGTTCGTCCTTAATAGCAACCGGTAAACGATTGATATCGGTAGGTCGGATTGCCTCATGTGCATCCTGAATCTTCTGCTGATTCTTCTTTCCGTCCTCTTTGGTGCGGATATAATCAACGCCATACTGCTTTTCGATAAACTCATCTGCCGCAGCCTTTGCCTCTTCCGAAATACGGGTGGAATCGGTACGCAGGTAAGTAATCAAACCAATGGTACCCTCACCCTTTACATCTACGCCTTCGTATAACTGCTGAGCCAGTTTCATGGTTTTGGAAGAAGAGAAATTCAGTACTTTACTTGCCTCCTGCTGCAATGTAGAGGTGGTAAACGGTAATGGTGCCTTCTTGATACGTTCGGATTTTTTCACCTCGTGTACCTTATATTCTGCGCCATCAATATCTTTTAAGACTTCTTTTACCTGGTCCTCTGTCTCAAGATCGACTTTTTCATCCAACGTACCATAATATTTTGCAGTAAGGGGCTTCTTCTCTCCCTTAACTTTTAAATCCACATCCAAAGACCAGTATTCTCTGGGAACAAATGCCTCGATTTCCTTTTCTCTGTCACAAATGAGACGAAGAACAACGGATTGCACGCGGCCGGCACTCAGACCTCTCTTAATCTTTTCCCAAAGAAGCGGTGAAATACGATAACCTACCATACGGTCCAGCATTCTTCTGGCCTGCTGTGCATCCACCAGCTGCATATCAATCTCTCTGGGGTTCTTAATTGCTTCCTTCACCGCATTTTTGGTAATTTCATTGAAAGTAATACGGTATACTTTTTTATTTTCCAGCTTTAACGCATAAATCAAATGCCAGGAAATCGCTTCTCCCTCACGGTCAGGGTCTGTTGC
>DCGY01000021.1 GCA_002314715.1 Lachnospiraceae bacterium UBA1766
ACCTCCTCCGGATCCGTGTAATGAGATCCGTTTAATGCATTGTAGACCTCCAATGCATTGTTTTTGTCTTCCATCAGCATGGAAAACGTGTCGCTCTTATACTCTCTGCTCATGAGATTCTCCTTTCGTGCGAAGAGAACCTCTTTATAATAAACGACAGGATTATAAAATCATCCCATCCCTGGTATGCAAAAGGTCTCCCGCTATAGATGTGTTTTTTGAAAGCATGGATTCCTTTTTTAGAAAATTAGATGTGATTTAGACACGCCAGACGGCGCAAAAGAAAAGATGCTATCGAAATAAGTTTATCATTTCCAAAGCATCTTTTCAATCGCAAAAAAGCTTTATTCAACTAACTCAAATAGCAAGTCATAAGGGACAAACCTTGATACCAAAAGAACCGTCCCCTCTATTTATTTCATCCATGCCCTGGGGCCTTTGTATTTTACACTTTCGGAAGCAATCTCCGAGGCAAACCTTAGGGCCTCTTCAAAATCCAATTCCTTTTCATAATATCCGTAACAGAACGCCCCATGGAAAATATCCCCTGCTGCCAGACTATCCACACATTCCACATGCTCCACAAAAATATCCCCGCCTTGTGTGAGAATCGACTTCTCCCCCCGGGTCATTGCCCGCAAAATAATGTTTTCGTAAGGCATCTCAAAGATATTCCGTCCGAAGGCATCTAAGAATTGTTCCGAAGAAATCACGATTTTCGCCTTTTCCAAAAAACGTTCCACATTTGGTTTATAGCTTCCGGCATCCAGTACAATATCACAAGTCGTTTCCTTCAGCAAAGGCAAAGAGACATCCTGCTGATTGCAATCAAACAGAGCAAAATCATACTGTGTCAAATCGATGTGGGACAAGTCTATTTTTTCATACCGGTTCTGTCCGCTGATGATGGTTCGTTTGCCCTCCCCGGTAATGCATATGGTAGAAATTCCCGGCAGCGTATCATCCCCGGATACGTTCATTACCTTCACACCGTATGCCTGCAATTCTTCGGTAATCAACCGGCTCTCCGGACTGTTTCCAAACGCCGTAACCAACGTAGCGTCTCCGCCCAAAGTCGCATAGGTAATTGCGGCATTGGCCACAGGCCCTCCAACGTATTTGGCATAATCATTCGTTTTACACTTGCTGTTCTCCCGGGGAATTGCATCCAGATAATAAACATAATCAATTCCCGTAAGGCCTATAAAAACCGCTTTTTTCTTAGGCATCCCAACACCTCCGCATTTAACCAAAGAATGGGGACACTTCTCTTATCCAAAAGAACCGTCCCCATTGCATTATTGTTTTACTTTTAAACAGCGGATTGCATTTAATACCGCAATCACCATAACACCTACATCCGCGAAAATGGCCATCCACATGTTGGCAACACCGAATGCGCCAAGTACCAGACAGACTGCCTTTACCGCAAGAGCAAATACAATATTCTCGTATACGATGGTCAGACACTTTCTGGCAATTTTCATGGTCAGAGCAATTCGAATAGGGTTATCATCCATCAGCACGATATCCGCTGCCTCAATCGCCGCATCGGAACCAAGCGCTCCCATGGCAATACCGATATCCGCTCTGGAAAGTACCGGTGCATCATTGATACCGTCTCCTACGAAGGCAAGGTTTTCGCCCTTCTCCTTTTGATTCAACAGTTTCTCCACCCAGGTTACCTTATCCGCCGGCAACAATTCGCTCTCCACCTGATCAATTCCCAAAGTAGAAGCCACATAGTCCGCAACACCTTTATTGTCTCCGGTAAGCATAACCGTCTTCTTCACACCGGCTGCTTTTAATCCGGCAATCGCTTCCTTGGCCTGGTCCTTGATGACATCGGAAATAAGCAAATATCCTGCATACACACCGTCAATTGCTACATGTACCACAGTGCCCACACCGGTATCGGCAGGACAGCTAAGTCCCAATGCTCTCATAAGTTTCTGGTTTCCGGCAGCCACTGAAACGCCGTCAACTTTTGCCTTTACCCCATGTCCGCTGACTTCCTCTACCTCGGTTACGCGGGATAAATCCAATTCCTTTCCGTAGGCATCCTTAATACTCTTGCTGATGGGATGGTTGGAAAAGCCTTCCACATAAGCCGCGAGGGAAAGGAATGTAGCCTCTGCACCGTTTGCGGTGGTAATGGTCTTGGCCCACTCCGAATCCACATAGGTCTTGGTTACCTGGAATACACCCTTAGTAAGAGTACCGGTCTTATCAAACACCACATACTTGGTCTTGGCCATGGCCTCCAGATAATTGGAGCCCTTCACCAAAATACCACAGGCACTGGCACCACCGATACCGCCAAAGAAGCTAAGGGGAATGGAGATAACCAAAGCACAGGGACAACTGATTACCAGGAAGGTCAGGGCACGAATAATCCATACATCAAATGCCATGGGGTTTCCCAGAATCAAATTAAAAATGGGAGGAATGATGGCCAGCGCCAATGCACTGTAACAAACCGCCGGAGTATAATATTTCGCGAATTTGCTGATAAAGTTCTCCGAACGGGACTTCTTCATGCTGGAATTTTCTACCAAATCCAAAATCTTGGATACAGTGGATTCTCCAAATTCCTTACTGGTCTCAATCTTCAGCAAACCGGATAAATTGACACATCCGCTAATGATTTCGTCTCCCTCCGATACGCTTCGGGGAACACTTTCACCGGTCAGGGCGCTGGTATTCACAGTGGAAGAACCCTGTATGATTTTTCCGTCAATGGGCACCTTTTCACCGGGACAAACCACAATCACGGTACCAATCTCCACATCGTCCGGATCCACCTGCTCTAAACTGCCGTCTTCCTTTTCGATATTTGCATAATCGGGACGAATATCCATCAATGCGGTAATGTTCTTGCGACTCTTTCCAACCGCTACTGCCTGGAACAATTCACCGATTTGGTAGAACAGCATAACCGCTACACCCTCGGTAAATTCACCGGTACCGCCTTTGATTTCTTCATAAAGCGCCAATGCCATGGCACCTACTGTAGCTACCGCCATGAGGAAATTCTCATCAAAAACCTCTCCGTTTCGAATTCCCTTGAATGCCTTCTTCAAAATGTCATATCCGATAATTCCATAGGGTATCAGATACAGGAAAAACGTAAAAACACCCAAATCCGGCACGAAATGCAAAATCACCAAAAGTACCGCTGTAATGATGATACGGTACAATACCTTTTTCTGTTTCTTTGTCATAAAGCCCTCACCTTAAATAAGCTATTCTGAAATTCCTTGTATCTCAATTAATCCAAAAAGATTTCGCAGTCATCCTCAACCTTTTTGCAAGCCTTCAAAACATTCTGCATAACTTCCTTGTCGTCAGCGCCCTCAACGAATTCTACCTTCATCTTCTGGGTCATAAAAGCCACGGTAGCATCTGCAACACCGGCTACTGTCTTTGCAGCCTCTTCCATCTTTAATGCACAGTTTGCGCAATCCACTTCAATTTTATAAGTTTTCTTCATTTTCTCTTCCTCCTAATTGATATATGAATGAAATTTGTTTTCATTCATTTGTCATTTTTTCATATGAACAATGGTTCATATGTTTATATTACCATAGTTTCGGAAAATGTCAACACAATTTTGAATTCGTATAACGAAAAAGAAGGAAATGTATCCATCATCGTCATTACCCATTTCCTTCTTTTGCAGTGAAGTATTTACTTGCAATTCGCTTCTGTATAATATTTCTCCAGTTTTGATTTACACGCAATAAAAACCGGTCTCATAGCAGGATCAAACTGGCTGCCCATACAATCATTCATAATCGCAAAGGCCTGTTCAAAGCTCATGGCCTCCTTGTAGCAGCGTTTACTAACCAGCGCATCATATACATCCGCAAAGTGCTGCTGTTCCACTCCCTCCAGAATAAATCGTACAATTTCACCACTCTTGGAAGCATGGGTTTTCATAATAGCGAATTCTTCATCCGTTAATTTTCCGGGCTTGCACAGGATAGCATTATCAATGGAAATCTTACCCAGATCATGCATTGGCGCCGCCTTAATGATATCCAATGCCTTTTGCATATCAATATCATAGGTTTTTCTTCTCATGATTTCATCCACCAAAAAATGAATCACATCACTTGTTCTTTTTACATAAGCCTTTTTCCTACAAAAAAACGTGCAAAATATGTCTTTTTGAGACATATTTTGCACGTTTTACCAACAAAACACAGATTATTTCCCACGAAATACATTATTTACGAAATTTTATATTGTTCTTTTTAGAGAACAATATAAACAATCTCTGAGTCGCAATACCCGTATGTTTTCACGGAAAATTCCTTCCTAAAATTTCACTATTCCTATGTTATTTCCGGCTTCTCTTCAATCAGGCCTTTTAATTTCAAAAGGTCCAAAATCATCTCCACGGCATTCTCTTCTCCAATGGAGGCAGTATTGATGGACAAATCATACTCACTGGGGCTGTACCAGTTTCCACCGGTATAGTACTTATAATAATCCTTTCTGTACTTATCTGTCTTTTCAATCAGAGTAATAGCCTCTGCAGAACCGATTCCGGTTCTTCTGGACAGCTTGGATACACAATACTCCTGAGGCGCCTGGATATTGATTTTCACCACGTTTTTCAAACTGCGCAGCACGTAGTTGGCAGCCTTTCCGATTACCACACAGGAGACCTTGTCCTCCAATGCCAAATTAATCAAAACTCTGGCCTGAATATTGAAGATATTCTCATTGGACAAATATCCTTTGTCTCCCTCGTGGAATACAGTCCCCTTGTTATAGGTACCGGTGGAGTTGTTGATGGCCACCTGACCCTTGTGAATTCGTTCATTCGCTTCCCAAAAATAGGTCTCATTGATACCACTTAAATCCGCGCCCATCTGTAAAATCTCGTCATCGTAATATTCAATTCCAAGTCGCTTCGACAAGGCACGACCAATATGACTTCCGCCACTTCCAAGTCCTCTTGCAATTGTAATTATATAATGTTTCATAGGCTTAAAATCCTTTCTCAAAGATAAGTCCCTTCGGTGCCAGGTTTTCATCACTGATTATGCCGTACACTTCCGGATGTCTGTCTCTTTGCCAATTCAACCGACCTCTTGCATAAACCACCTCATCCATATCCAATTCGGAGCAAACATACTGCCAGCCCTCATCACTAAGCGGTGCATTTACCAAATTTCCCAAAGGATTTGCAATCAGCGATTTACCGAAATGATGTCTGGGCTCCGGTTCATTCTCAATCTGCTCATCTCCCGCTCTGTTTAGCGCAACCACAAAGGAATGTGACTCCAAGGCTCTGGTCTGCAACTCACATACAAACATATCCGCCCGAAGTCCCATGGTACAGGTTGCAGCCACAATAATCTGTGCCCCCTGCAAATAATAAGCTCTCCATACCTCGGGGAAAGATCTGTCATAGCAAATCAACATTGCAATCTTTACACCATTATCCAGTTCAAATACGGGCAATTCCTTACCGGAGGCAAAATAATATTTCTCATACACCGGGTTATATCTTAAATCCCCTCCCGGAATATGAATCTTTCGATATTTTCCAATGACGCCTCTTACGGGAGATACGATACCCATGGAGTTATAATAAACAGTTCTTCCCTCTTCCTCTGCCTTCTCAAAAAGGGAATACACAATGTGAATATTCAGCTTTTTGGCCTCTTCCAGCATCCTGGTAGTAGTGGGACCGGTAAGAAAATCCTCCGCGTACTGAAACCACTTCTTCTCGCGAAGCATACCAAAATAAATACCGGTCATCATTTCCGGGAAAGCTACCACATAAGGCTTTTCCTTGGCAACCGTTTCCTCCATAAAAGCAATCTGCTTTTCCATATACTCTTCGTTGGTCATTCCGGGAGTAACGGTTCCCGGCTGCAATCCTAATATTTTTACTTTCATATGTATTCTCTCCCTTCTGGAAAGAGCTTCGTAGGTCTGTTTCGGACCTTCCCGAAGTTCCAATTTTTATAAAGATCTGAATAAATATTTACCATGGTCCTGAGAACCGGTAATCACACCATCCTTCTGCATAATGCTTCCTCTGCTGATGGTGTATCTGGGCCAGCCCTTAAAGGTCATACCCTCATAGATGGAGAAGTCCGTGAATCCGAAAAGTTCCGGAGTAATTGTTCTCTCCCAATCCATATCCACAATTGCCAAATCGGCATCAAAGCCAACCTTAATCTCGCCTTTTCCCTGCAGGTTAAATAATCTTGCTGTGTTCGTACTTAATACTTTGGCGATAGTGGTCAGTGGAATGTCTCTCTTTAGATAACCTTCGCTAATCAGGGCAGGCATTGCAATACCGGAGGTACCAAAACCAACCCATACATCCCAGAGGGAGTTGCCTTTTTCATATTTTTTTGCACGATCCACCGGAACATTATCGGTTCCGATGGTATTTACCAGACCCTTGCGAATACCTTCCCAAAGAGCTTCATTGTCTTCCTTTGCATGAATTGCCGGATTTACCTTTGCATCCAAGGTACAATGTTCTTTATCCAAAAGTAGGTACTGCGGACAGGTCTCGATGGAAACCTTACCCAAAGGAATTCCCGCATTCTTTAACGCTTCATAGGCATCCAGTGTTTTCTTCGCACTGGTGTGTACACAGTACATATTTCCCTGCACCTCGCCATTGATCAACATGCCGCTGATTGCGCAGTTGGTTTCTACGAAATCCGGTCTTGCCGCGTCCCAGTCTGCCACATCTGTAGTATCCGGTTTCTTTTCCTTAACATCCTTCAAAAAGGCACGGAACATATCCGGGTCCTCACAGTGTACGCACAGCAGACACTTGGGGTCAATTTCTGCCAAACGCTTCAGTACATAATACAAATCTGCCTTATCCAGGGTAAGTGCTTCCTCCTTGGGAATATCATAGAAGGTATGTGCAATATCCTGTTTATCAAAGAAAAACTTAAAGGAAGTAATACCCAGTTCCTTGATATAATCCTCCAGTTCTGTCATATGCTTCTTTGCGCAAAGGCCAAGAGAAATAGCAAAGTCAACGTAAGAATTACCGGTTGCTTCCGCAATTTCCGCCTTTACGGTATCAATATAATTTCCTTTTCCTCTGTGGTACTCCACCAGGGTGGTCATACCGCCGATTAATTCTCTCTGGGAATCCAGTCTATAGGAATCTGCGAAGGAAGAATACAATCCCAAGTGCATATGAGGATCAATTGCACCTGGCATTACATACATCCCCTTTGCATCAATCACTTCCTCTGCAGTTTCCTTGCAACTTCCGGGCGCATAGATTCCTGCAATTTCTTCATTTTCCACATACAAATCAACTGCCTGAATACTGTCTTCAAAAACAACCGAACCATTTTTAATCAATAAACTGCTCATCTCATTTTCCTCCACTCCGTCGTCTCTTTTATATTCCCGGGCTAAATACCCAAGTAGGATTTCTTTAATTCTTCATTCTCCAAAAGGTCAGAGGCCTTTCCTTCCATGGCAATATGGCCCTGCTCCAATACATATCCACGGTCCGCCATGCGAAGTGCATTCTGTACGTTCTGCTCTACCAGCATTACGGTAGTTCCGGAATCCTTGATTTTGCGGATTATTTCAAACATGATATCCGTAAGCAAGGGAGAAAGTCCAATCGAAGGCTCATCAAAAATCAAAACCTTCGGGCAAGCCATCATACCACGTCCGATCGCAACCATCTGCTGTTGTCCACCGGAAAGAGAACCGGCCGGCATCTTCGCCTTTTTCTGCAAATCGGGAAGCATTTCATACACATATTCCAGTGTATCTTTTCTCTTTTTCTTTGCTTCTTTTAAGAAGGAGCCCAACTCCAGATTTTCCTGAACGGTCATCTGAGGAAACAGTTTTCTGCCCTCCGGCACCTGTACGATTCCTCTTGCAACAATCTTGTCCGGAGAAAGGGTGGTAATATCCTCTCCGTCCCAAATAATCTTCCCGGATTCCGGTTTCTTAAGTCCTGAAATCGTCTTTAATAAAGTCGTCTTTCCTGCTCCATTAGAACCAACCAGAGAAATCATCTCGCCATCTTCAATTTTCATGGACACACCCTGAATAATCTGCAAGGTTCCGTAATTTACATATAAATCCTCCACTGTCAACATAGAAGCCACCTCTTTTCTACTCTGCTTTCTTGTACGCGCTACCCAAATAGGATTCAATTACACGGTCGTTATTTGCGATTTCTTCCGGAGTTCCCTCCGCGATTTTCTCACCATGGTCTAAAACCACCACCCGGTCGGAAAGCTGCATCAATGCCTTCATAATATGTTCAATCATCAGAATCGTTGTACCGGATTCTCTGATTTTTCTTACCAAATCAATAACGCCGTCAATCTCTGCAGGAGTAAGTCCCGCCATAACCTCATCCAAAAGCAAAAGCTTGGGACCGGTAGCAAGGGCTCTGGCCATTTCCAGCTTTCTCTGGTCACCAATATTCAGTGAAGCTACCCGATCATACATCATATCTTCCATGCCTACGAACTTGATCCATTTCTTTGCTTCTTCCTCTGCAACCTTGTAGGAGTTGGTTCGGTTGAAGGCGCCCACCATTACATTCTCCAAGGAGGTCATCTGACCGAAAGGCTGCACAATCTGGAAGGTTCTGGCCATACCGGCCTTGCAATTCTGATAGGTTGTTTTAGCGGTAATGTTCTTTCCATCAAATCGAACCTCTCCTCCGTCGCAGCGATAAAAACCGGTTACGGAGTTAAAAAAGGTTGTCTTACCGGCACCGTTGGGGCCAATCAATCCAACGATTTCACCTGGGTAAATATCCAAATCCACCGCATTTACCGCTATCATTCCACCAAATTTTTTTGTCACTTTTCTTACCATCAATAAAGGTTCCATATTATGCCTCCTTCTCTCCGGAAGTTTTCGGAGAAGTTGCTTTCTTTCCCAATTTCTTTGAAATGGAGTCTACAAAACCAAGTACACCATGAGGAAGTGCGATAATAACCACTACAAGAATCAAACCGTAGGTTACCATGTTCATTCCGGGAAGTCCGGAGAGGTAAACATTCGTCAATTCGGAAACAGGCTCAATAATAAATGCGCCCACGATTGGTCCGAATACAGTACCGACACCACCTAAAATACAAGGGATAATTGCATCCACGGAAACACTGGAAACAAATACAATTTCCGGATCGATATGCAGATAATACTGGGAGTAGAAGGTACCTGCAACTGCGGTCAGCATTGCGCTTAAGATCAAGGCAATCATCTTAAACTTAAATACGTTGATACCCAACGCTCTGGCAGCATCTTCATTTTCACGAATTGCGATAAAATACTGACCCATCTTTGTTCTTTGTATAATGAAAAGGAACAATGTAATGAGTACCAAAAGAGCTAAGGCGAAGTAAACAAATCCGGCCTTTGTGGGGAACTGCATTACCTTCCAGTTTTTCTTGAAGGTAATGGAAACACCCTGTGCAGCCTTTAGGAAATCTGTATTCTTTGTAATAACTCGAAGGATTTCCGCGAAAGCCAGGGTAACCAGTGCGAAATAATCGCCCTTCAGGTTATAAACGAAGGAAAGGACACCAATGATTGCACCAACCACTCCGGCAACCGCCATACCTACGAACATTCCAAACCAAGGAGAAACACCAAGCTCGGTATACAGAAGGCTGGAGGTGTATGCACCGATTCCAAAGAAAGCTGCATGTCCAAAAGAGAACTGTCCACAATAGCCACTCATTAAATTCCAGCACTGCGCCAGATATGCAATTCGTAAAATTGTAATCACCAGGTTCAATCGATAATTACTTAATATCATGGGCGATACAATCACAAACACAAGACCAATCAGCATTACGATAAGTCCCGGAATGGATAATCTCTTGCCCTGCGCTTTGGTTGTCCGATTCATGAAAGATTTTGTTAAGCTTTTTTCCATAATAGTCCTCGCACCTCGCATCCGGTTAGATTTAGCCTTGCAGCATCTGCAACTGCTACGAATGCGACTTCCTATATTCTGTCATACATTTTCTTTTTTATCTTGTTTTCTTTCCAAACAAACCGGTGGGCTTGAATAAAAGTACCAAAATGAAGATTAAGTAAATAACCATCTCACTCCAAGATCCGCCAAGTGCAAGAGATGCAACGGATTCCACAACACCGATAATTAAACCGGCTACAACAGCACCCCAGATATTTCCAAGACCACCGAACACTGCAATGACGAAACATTTTAACTGGAAGCCTTCTCCTACGGTAGGGGAGATGTACTGAATCGGAGCAAGTAAAGCACCTGCCACACCTGCACAGGCAACGCCGATACCAAAAGCGATTGCATTGATTCGTTCTACCTTAATACCCATCAGAGTAGCGCCTTCTCTCTGTACGGAGGTAGCACTGATTGCGTGTCCAATATCCGTCTTCTGCAAAAGTAGGTAAACACCCAGAGAAGCAAGCACTACTAATCCAAAGGCGATCAACTTGGGCTTATTGATGGAAAGCGCCCCAAATTTGATAGCCTTATCAAATCCCGGAAGAGAAATGGATTTATAGTTTGCCGTAAACAATACCAGTAACAGATTTTCCAAAACAATGGATAAGCCTTGTGTCAACAGCAACTGGTTATGAGAGGGTGCTGTGATAATCGGGTTTATTGTCAGCTTCTGGATTCCGTAACCCAGTAGGAACATTACCAGAATGGTAATCGGTAGTGAAACATATGGGGAAACACCTAACTGAGCAAACATAAAATATGCTACAAACATACCCACCGTAATCAATGCTCCATGAGCGAAGTTGGTGATCTTCATAACACCGAAAATCAATGAAACACCTAATGCAGCCAGCGCATAAACACCACCCATAAGTAAACCGTCAATTAATGATTGTGTAATCGAAACTGCCATTTTTCATTCCTCCTTACTGTTCCTTCTTATTCCCTAAAGCCTCTGTGCTTTCAATTCTTTTGGGAATAAAAAAGAGGCTCCGGGAAATTTCCCGAAACCTCTTTGTTTCAAATAATTATCTTGGTGTAATCATAGCACGCAATCATTATTATCACAAATATATAAAATTCTATTTATATCATAACTTAAAACCTATAACTTTTTAAAAATTGTACAAAAACGAGTATTATTTGATATATTCTTCCTATTTTTTTGCTTGTTCCGCCTGTTTCAGTAAATCAATAAATTCCTGTAGTGCCCTTGAGATATATTTCCCTTTTAAATAATAGACCCCAAAAATTCGAATTTCCGGCTCCGGCGTTAAAGAATAATAACACATGTTTGGATCTCTGTTCTGAGAAATAGCACCGGTTGGAAGAAGCATGGCACCAACTCCGTTTCTAACCAGCGCATAGCCTGTCATAATACTTCCACACTTCATGACATATTTTGGTTCTCTTTGGAAGCGATCAAAAATATTCTTTAAGCACTTTTGAATAGGAAACTCCGCATTCATTTCCAAAAATTCCAAATCCAGACAATCTTTTGCGTTTAGAATAGCTTCTCCCTTTTCATCCGTGGGATGAGCCTTGGCGAAGGGATGGTCACCGCGGATTGCCAAAACCACCTTTTCCTCAAAAAGCGGCAGGTATTCAAACTTTTTCTCATTTACCTTCTGAGCGGTAATAACCAAGTCAAACATACCGTCCTCTGCCCGAATTCCCAGTTCCTTTTCCGGATATTCTTCCAATACAATTTCTACTTTCGGAAATTTCTCCCGATACTGTCGTACAAACGGCGGCAAAAAAGCCATGCTGTTTAAGGGACCTGCGCCCACCACAATCTTTCCCGCTTCCTCTTTGGAAACATCCGCCAGGATATCCCTCATCTGCTTTTGGGATTGCATAATTGTCTTTGCATGTTGTACAAAAACAGTTCCCGCATAAGTCAACTTTAGCGGCAGAGACCGCTCAAACAGTTCGTTTCCGCACTCTTCTTCAATTTTCTGAATAAACTGGCTTAGGGAGGGCTGCGAAATACCTAGTTTCTTGGCCGCCTCTGAAAAGCTTTTCTCCTCTGCCAGAGTGATTACACATTCCAGTTGTCTGTGATTCATAAATAGTTCATTCCTCAGGATGTTGTTTTAAGTACGCATAATATCTGCGGATGCCTTCTTCTATGGTTATTTTAGGGGTCCACCCAAAATCCTTCTCCATACGGTCTAAGCAAAAAGGCCCATGATTGTCATAGCCAAGGGTTCCCCCTCCGATAGAAATCGGAAGGGAGACATCCGTTTGTCTTAAGCAATTCACAATTCGTTGAAAGGTTACTTCTTCTCCACCGCCTATATTATACACGTCATAATGATGGGAATCTGCCAGGGATGCCTGTAAAATACCTTCTACGCAATCTTCAATATAGACATAGTCATAATTTTGATCCATTCCTGTTGCCCACTCTATTTTCTCTGATTTTATTGCATCTGTCAAAAGATTTTTTATAGGTTCCGGCGTAACTCTTCCGGGGCCATATACGCAGGAAAGGCGTAGAGAGATGGTATCCAAACCATAATTTTTTACGATAGCTTCTCCTGCTACCTTAGATGCGCCGTAGGGTGAAATGGGACAAAGCAGGCTGTCTTCTCTTACCGTCTCCATTCGTACATTTCCATATACTGCCCCGGAACTAATATAGACTACCTTAGGCACATCCGCCAAAGCAGCCGCCTCCAAAACATTTAAGGTACCTACTACATTCACATGATATAGTTTGTGAGGATTATCCTTACACATTCCGGGATGGGAAATGGCTGCATTGTGTATCACACAATCGAACTTCTTTCCCTTCATGATTCTGGCAAGGGTCCCGCTTTCCGAAAGATCTCCGGTAAAATAAGTGCAGCCTTCCACTGATTGGGAAGGCTGCTTCTCCACGTAAGTATACACCTGATGTCCACGTTTCACCAATTTCTCGATTAAGCATGTTCCAACGAAACCGTTTCCACCGATTAAACAAACCTTTTTCATAGTCAACCTACCTTTCTGCAGTAAACGCACATCGTTTCTTTCCCTTTTCTTTTAATCCATAGCAGGCATTGCAGGAAATACATTGACTGGTAGCACCTTCCAGTAGGTCTTTTGCAAAGGTATGATTTCGAATGAAAGGTCTGGAAAATCCTACCATATCCGCCCCTTTTTCCAGTGCAAGCTCCGACTCCTCCAAACTCCGAATTCCTCCGGTCAGAATAAGCGGAACCTTGGTATACGGGCGACATTCTGATAAATAGTCTAAATAATAGAGATGGTCCGTCTTTTTGTAGCCGGATAAATTCGTACCACTCAGTTCGATCCCTGCCACGCCCAAATGGTCCAAATTCTCTACCACCTTTTGCAGCATCTTTTTATTTTCTTCCAAAGACACACCCTCTATACAGGAAGAAATTTTTGCAAAAATGGGATAATCCTCCCCCACATATTCCCGAATCAAATGAAACAAACCCTCCAGTAAATACAAACAGTCTCCCTGCAATCCGAAGGAATCCTTTCGCTTATTAACCAAAGGGTTCAGAAAATCAGACAACAAATAGCCATGGGACAAATGTATCTGCACGCCGTCAAAACCGCACTTTTTCGCAACCTGGGTACTCATAGCGAAATGCTCCATACATTGCCAAATCTCCATTACTTCCATGGAATTTACATTGGGAGGCTTTTCCATAGGCAGTACTTTTGACTTATTTCCGGCATGCACCAACTGTGCCAAAAAGGGTTTATCATAAGAATGTACCAAGGAAACCAAAGTCTTGGCATATTCTTTTTGCCTCGTGGTAATCAAGGCATTTTGCATGTCATCAATTCGTCCCCCTATGGAAACAGTGAAATTTCCCGAAACGATCACACCAATGGAGTCCTTTGCCAACGTTTCATAAATCGCCAATTGCTCCTCTGAAACTGTACCATCCTCATTTCCCCTATAGTCATTGGTCGCCGATCTCCATATTCTGTTTTTGGCAAAAAAGCCACCCAAATAAATTCCTTTTTCAATCATAATACTTCTCCGTATAAAAATGCCTGTCTAGTTCATTACATCTCCGCAATTCGGGCCCAAGGTTTGGCCCGTATAAAGATTTCCACCGGGATCCGATGCCAAAAACAAGGCACTGGGAATGATTTCTTCCAATTTTCCGTATCTTGGAATGACCAGCTCAGCGGCCTGCTTTGCTTTCCATTCCTCCGACAGTTTCCCTACAAATTGTGTATCCACCGGACCGGGAGCGATACAATTGACCGTAATTCCATACTCGCCCACCTCTCTGGCCAGGGACTTGGTAAATCCGATAATACCTGCCTTTGCCGCCGTGTAATGAGTCCGGTTGGCACTGCCCTTTTGTCCCAGTTGGGAAGAAATATTGATAATACGGCCCCATCTTTGTTTCTTCATATAGGGTACCACATATTTACAGGTCAAAAAGGTACTGTCCAGACTTACTCCCAACATACGGTGCCATTCTTCCATGCTGATTTCCTCAATTGGTTTCGGATTGGAGATTCCGGCAATATTAATCAGAATATCCACCCTTCCAAACTCAAAAATTGCGGTAGCAATTAATTTCTTAGCAACCTCTTCCTCTGAAATATCGCCCTTCACCCATACCACTCGGACACCATAACCTTCCAATTCCTCCGTGAATTGACGTATTTTATCCAACGTATCTTCATAATAATTCAGCACCAGATTTGCCCCCTCCATGGCAAATGCCTTGGGAAATCCACTGCTCATTCCGTATCCACAGCCGGCTCCTGTCATCACTACGGTTTTTCCCTCAAACATTCTTGCAGACATAAAAACCCTTCTTTCCCCGAAGTAATTTTGAAAATAACAAAGGGCCAATGTTTCCATTGGCCCCTTCCTTACGAAACATATTAATCATTGTAACGGATTTCAGATTCTGCAAATGCGGTAGGATATACCACTTTGTTGGTACCATCCTGAATCTGAATCAGAGTTAAGGATGCATTCTTGTTTTCACCCTTTTCATTAAAGACAATGTCACCGGACATTGCGCTTACCATCTCTGCATTGGAGTAGGATAGACCCTTCATTGCTTCACAAAGCTTTTCACCGTCTACAGAACCTGCTGCCTCCAAAGCTGCAGCCAATACTTTAATGGATTCATAGGCAAATACTGCATGGTTGATAATTTCATCACCATATTTTGATTTGTATGTTTCCATCAATGTTTTTGCTTTGTCACTGTTCTTGTTGATGCTGTAGTTACAGTTGATAAAGTTTTCTACGCTGCTTCCAAACTCTGCTACGAACTTCTCATCGGAAATCGCACCGTTGGAAACACCCATTACACATTTAAAGGTGATATCTCTTTCGTTGACGGTTCTGAATAAAAGAGAGGTATCAGAATAGTAACCAATACAAATCAATACGTCTGGTTTCAAACCGGCAAGAGTGGTAACTTCAGAATCCAATGTAGTAGCACTTGCTGAGTATGCGATATTATCCAATAATTTCAATCCGGATTTTTCAATATTCTTTTCGATATAAGAAGCAGTGGAAGTACCCATTACGGAATCCTCATGAATAATTACTACGCTGCTCCAGTCGCTCTTCTTGATTTCTCCAAGCATTTCCATGGAATTTACACCGAAGAGTTCTGCATTGGGCTGAATACGGAAGAAAGTACTAAATCCTCTTTCTGCCAAGGAAACGGTGGAACCAACGGAAACAATATAAGGAATACCTGCCTTCTCTGCCTCCTGTGAAGTAGTCTCTACTACGCTGGACTGATATGCACCGGTCAGTGCTACAACGCCTTCTTTTTCGATTAATCGCTGTGCTTCACTGGCGCCTACATCTGCCGCACCCTGGCTGTCTCCGGTTACCAAAACCAGCTTTGCTCCGCCAAGAGACTTAATACCGCCTGCTGCATTTATTTCATCAACTGCGATCTGCTGGGCATTTACAAGGGCCTGACCTTCATATGCCATACCACCTGTCAAAGGATGAATGGAACCGACCTTAATCTCGGTTACCTCTTTTCCTGATGTGCTTCCACCTTCCGAACCGCATCCTGTCACGCAACTCAAAAGCATCGTGGAGGCAATTGCCATTGCTACTACTTTCTTCATGGATTTTCTCATAACTTTGTCCTCCTTAATTCAAAAAGAGGTCTTCAAGCATTCACTTGAAAACCTCTTTGTTTTCTCCCTGTGTTTGGGTTAAGCAGATAGTACCATAGGCAATTTTATAATGCAAATATTAGAAAAACTATCAAAATCATAATCTTTTGCCTATATGTTGAAATGATGGTAAAGGATGCAAAAAGCTATCCTTCCCTGTAAAATGCCCGAATTGCTTCCATAAAATCCTTCTGAATCTGAGATAGCTTCATACTTTTACGATAAATGATATTAATGACTCGGTTTTCCTCATTTCCCTCCAGGCGATAACAATTCAGGTAATTCGATACCTCCTTGGAAACACTGGACGGAATAAAGCAGGCTCCCACACCCCTCTGCGCCAGATGAATCGCAGTATTGATATTCTTGCAGGTTAACTTACAATTGGGTATAAAGCCCTCTCGGCGACACAAGCCTTCAAAAATAGCATGTGCCGGCATGGAGCTTGTTTGTAATATATAAGGAAGCTGCTTACATGCCCGAATATGAATCGTAGGCAGATCTTTTTGTTTTGTAATACTGTTTTGCTTCTCCTTTGATAAAAAGCTGTCCAGATTCTCGGGGACGGCCAATACGTACTGCTCACGGAAAACTTCTTCTACTATATATGCGTCTTTTATGGCCGGCTGAATTACGCTGATGAGAAAATCCACTTTTCCGGAATCCAATAACTCCATTAAATCCGATTCTGCCGATTCCGAAATCTGTATTTCCGTATTGGGATGACTCTCCATGTATTTTTCAATAATCCTTGGTAACACCAACGTGCTGTTTAAGGGTCCTGCTCCAATTTGAATCTGACCGATTTTATTATCGCGAATATCATTCATTTCCGTTTGGAGCATCCGTTCCTCTTCCAACACCTTTTTGGCAAATCGAACAAATATTTCTCCTTCATATGTTAATTTTAACGGAGTAGTCCGCACAAAAATATCGGCACCGATTTCTTCCTCTACCTTTTTTACATACTGGCTTAAAGAAGGCTGGGAGACATACAACTGCTTGGCCGCCTCAGAAAAACTCATCACTTCACTAACCATCACAATATATTCTAATTGTCTGGAATTCATGGGAAAGTCCTCTCTTATAGGTTTTTGTTTATAATTTCTATACTCTTTTCAATATTTGTCTTTATATTAGTGCTCATGATAACATAAAGCAAGAGAGAATTGAAAAGTTTTTCGAAAAGAAAAAGAGGAGGATTTTCTATGAATACAAAATCTAGCACCCTACGTTATCTGCTGGGACTGCTTTTCGCAATCCTGATGTTCAGTACATTTGAAGTGGCCAGTAAATCCATGCACGGACACATCACTTCCTTTCAGTTGACATTTTATCGCTTCCTAATCGGCGGAATCATCCTGATTCCTTTTGCATTAAAGGAAATGAAGAAACGCGGAATTCATTTTACACTGCGGGATCACTTGGAAAACTTGGGAATGGGCTTCTTACTTGTTTTTGCCAGTATGGCAGTGACCCAGATTGGATTGCAAATGTCCTCTGCAAGTCTTACGGCCATTATTTTCAGCTCCAACCCTTTATTTATCTCTCTTTTTTCCGCATTGATATTAAAGGAAAAGCTGAATAAGGGCAAGGTAATCGGTCTGATTGTCGGTATCATCGGGTTATTCGTTACCTGCGCACATATTTTTACCATGACCTTTGATGTGGATTTCAGTTTTATCATAGGTGTTTTGCTGATTTTTGCGGGTATGCTGATTTTCAGTCTTTACACGGTTATGAACAAGCCTCGTGTAAAGAAGTACGGAAGCATTACCTGTACTACACTTTCTTCCATTTACGGATCTCTTACAATTATTCCGCTTTTGATTGTTGTAGGCATGAAAGACGGCACCAACGCTTTTGCATTTGATTTCGGCGAGATCATTTGGCAATTCCTGTTTGTGGCAGTTTTTGTAACCGGAATCGCATATTATTTCTACTTCGATGCCTTATCCAACCTGGATACCTCCATCAGCTCCATGTCTTTCTTCATCAAACCTCCGTTGGCAAGCTTTATGTGTTATCTGCTTCTCCATGAAGAAATTCGAATCAACAGCATCATCGGTATCCTCTTGATTTTCGTGGCAGTTTTCATTTCCATGAAATTCGGAACCCCAACACCTAAGAAACAATAAAAAATACTCCACAATTTCATGATTTATGATATAATACCTCCGTATGAATTATATATGGAGGTTTTTTTATGTCGAAAGATAACATTACGGAAGACCCTAAGGATTCTTCGATTCCTTCCGAACTTCCCGAAAACAAAAAGGATGAACAACCCAAAAAGCCAATTGCACTCTACTTGGCATTGACTGCAATTATCGCTTTGTTAATCATTCTCATTGCCGTCATTTCGGAAAACACCAAGCTTCGAAAGGAAGTTCTTCCCTCCGGCAGTGACGTAGTTTCCACGGAGGATGCTCCTTCCTATAGCGCCTCCGGTAATACCGGGGAACAATCTACCGAAGTTGCTTCTTCTGCGGAAAGTCAGGAAGCTTCCGGTGAAGAAAGCAAAGAAAACACTTCTTCCGAAAGCACAGAGGCTTCCTCTGAGGAATCCAAAGCAGAATCCACCGAAGGTTCCAAGGAGGAATCCAAGGAAACCGCTTCCTCCGAAAGCTCACAGGCTCAGGAAGAATCCAAAACCGAATCCAAGGAAGAAAACAAGTCCGAAGGTACTTTCGTGCTTACCTATTCCTGCGGAAACAGTTGGGAAACCGCGGACGGCCAGATGGGTACCGTGGAAATCGGCGTGACCAACAACTCCGGCAAGGATTTAAGCAGCTGGACCCTGGTACTTACCATTGACGGTCTAAACGCTGTAGAAGGCTGGAACGGCACTTACACTGCCGATGGCAACACCTTAACCATCAAAAATGCCGACCACAACGGCTCAGTAGCCAACGGTTCCGCATTTTATACCGGATGTAACCTTGGTACAGCAAAGGCATTAAAGATTACTTCCGCTACCTTAAACGGAACTGCCTGCACCATTAAGGCCGGCACCGTAAATCAGAACGAAATCAATAACAATCAGCAGGGCGGTCAGAATAATGACCAGTCCGGGAGGCAGGACGGAAACCAATCTTCTTCTGAGACTTCGAAAGTGGATACAGCAGCTCTTTTAGAAAATACAAAGAACGCTGTTTCCGGTGATGACTGGCTGCATACCGACGGAAATAAAATCCTGGACAAGGACGGTAAACAGGTATGGCTTACCGGTGTAAACTGGTTTGGCTACAATACCGGAACCAATACCTTCGACGGACTTTGGAACAGCAAGTTAGAGCCTACCGTTAAGGCAATTGCGGATCATGGTTTCAACCTGATTCGTGTCCCGATTTCCGCACAGCTCATTAATCAGTGGGCTGCCGGCGAATATCCCAGGGCGAATTACAACAATGCTTACAACACCACGCTGAATTCCATGAACTCTTTGGAAATATTTGATTACTTCCTGTCTCTTGCAACCGCAAACGGAATTAAGGTAATGCCCGATATCCATAGTGCGGAAACCGATGCTTCCGGACACAATGTGAATCTCTGGTATACCTCCAAGGTGTCCGTGGATCAGTACTATGCAGCACTGGAATGGATGGCAGAACGCTACAAGGATAATGATACCATTATTGCTTACGACTTAAAGAATGAGCCTCACGGCAAGCCAAATGAGGGTAAAAACGCCGCCATCTGGAATAATTCCAAGGATGCCAACAACTGGAAATACGTCGCAGAGACCGCTGCCGCAAAGGTTTTGGCCAAGAATCCCAATGTACTGATTCTGGTGGAAGGTACTGAAATTTATCCCAAGAACAGTAACGGAGATTACTCCTCCACCAACTCCGCAGACTACTATTTCAACTGGTGGGGCGGAAACCTGCGTGCCGTGAAGGACTTCCCGATTAACCTTGGAAAGTATCAGGACAAGCTGGTTTATTCTCCTCACGATTACGGCCCTACCGTATACGAACAGCCTTGGTTCCAGGGCGGATATACTTACGAGAGCCTTATGAAGGATTGCTGGTACGACAATTGGCTGTACATTCATGATACCAATACCGCTCCTCTTCTCATTGGTGAGTGGGGAGGCTTTATGCGAGAGCCCAATCTGACCTGGATGACTTATCTTCGTCAGTTGATTAAAACCTATCATTTGAATCACACCTTCTGGTGCTTAAATGCCAACTCCGGAGATACCGGCGGACTTCTTTTGGATGACTTCACTACTTGGGATGATGCCAAGTACAAATTTGTAAAAGAAGTGCTTTGGACCGAGGGTGGCAAGTTTGTAGGCCTGGATCATGCGATTCCGCTTGGCGAAAACGGTATTACCACCACCGCTGCCAAGGGATTATAAAATTTATTTAACAAACAAATAAGAGTCAAAGAGAATGGTCGTGGTTTCGAACCACAAATTCCATTTTCCTTGACTCTTTTTTATTCTTCGCATTTTTAGTTGTATGCATCAACCATCTTTTTCAATATTTCAGGATAATAAATTTCCAGCTTCTTTCGATTAATCATACCGAAGTTCTCATTGCCCTTCTTGGTACCGCCGTTATCCCACAGGATACAGGACAGTCCCAATACCTTCGCCTTGCTGCAATAAGCATCTGCCCAGGAGCATCTGGAGGACAGGTTATCCTTATTGGTTGCACCGAATTCACCAATATATACGCCGTACCCGTTGTTAATAAATTGTTTCTTTAGGTTAACCATAAAGTCGAATTCCTTATTGTTTGCACTGCTCCAGGTATCGTAACCATTTTCGTTCATGGTAAAGTCATAAGGGGTATATGCGTGAACAGACAACAACAGGTGATTTTCAATGGTATCATTCGGCATACTGAAGGCCTTATTCAACGCATTATCCGAGGAAGCCATAGCGGAAGGCACACCCAAAAATCGAGTTTCGTTTTTTCCGCCGCTTTGACGTACGGTATCCACAAAAATCTGGTTCAGCTCCACGATATTCTTGATACAGGCCAAACCATCCCCATCGTTCTCGGCAAACCACCACTCCTTGGAGGTGCCTTCCAAACGAGGCTCATTCATGGACTCAAAAATCAGGTGCTCATCGTAATCCTTGAAGCGTTCACTGATCTGTGTCCATATATTTCGGATATATTCTCTGGATTTCTCCATCTTGGAATCGCTGGGATAATACTTGTCGTTATCATGATGGGAGTTGATGATGACATATAAATTGGCATCCAGGGCCCAATCCACAATTTCCTGTACACGGTCCATCCATTCGCTGTCGATTACCCCATCACTCATGTGATTGTTCCATGAAACCGGGATACGAATGGTGGTAAAACCGCTGGCCTTTACGTATTCTATCAGTTCCTTGGTAACACTTGGCTGTCCCCAGGAGGTTTCGGATTTCATTCCCCGGGAGCCGGTCGCATCCAGGGTATTTCCCAAGTTCCATCCAAGCTTCATGGCTTTCGCCATTTCCACAGATGTTTCCGGAATGGGAAGCGGTTCATTCACTACCGGATTCTGTACGATTTCCTGACTGCTTTCGGTTTGTGATTCCGACTCTTTTGTTTTGGACTCCTCTGTCTTGGATTCCTCTGTCTTGGACTCCTCTGTTTTGGATGCTTCTGTCGTCTGGGTTTCTTCGGATATTTGGGAAACAGAACTTTCAACTGTTTCTCCTCCATTCCCGTTCTCTCCACAACCTGCCATGGACAAAATCATGGCAAAGGTAACAAGGCCGGTCAGAAATTTCTTTCGGAAAAGCTTTCCCTTACTCATCTTATTTCCTCTCTATTCTTCTGTTTTGATTTCATTCAAACTATCCATGGGCGCAGAAATCATATTGCTTCGGATATCAATAATCGGGCCGCCTTTCCCTTCGATATATTCTCTGGTAATCGTTACACGACCGATATTGTCGTCCTTGGGAATCTCATACATAATATCCAGCATAAATTCCTCAATAATAGAACGAAGCGCTCTGGCACCGGTATCCTGGGCCATGGCCTTTTCTGCAATGGCTTCCAACGCGCCATCGGTAAACTCCAGCTTCACTTCATCCAGCTCCAAAAGCTTCTGATACTGCTTCAAAATCGCGTTCTTGGGCTCTTTTAATATTTTCACCATAGATTCCTTGGAAAGGCCCTCCAGGGTGTAAATAATGGGCAAACGACCGATGAACTCGGGAATCATTCCGAAGTTTCGAATATCCTCTACGGTTACCTTCTTGAGGATGTTCTTTTCTTTGTCATACTTGTCCTTCAAATCCGAATTAAAACCTATGGATGCGGTCTTGGTCAGTCGTTCCTTGATAATATTTTCCAAATCCGGGAATGCTCCGCCGCAAATAAAGAGAATATTTCTGGTATTCACGGTAGCCAACGGCACCATGGCATTCTTGCTGTTGGCACCAACCGGCACCTCGATTTCGGCGCCCTCCAAAAGCTTCAGCATACCCTGCTGTACGCTTTCACCGCTGACATCACGACTTCTGGTTTCTTTTTTCTTGGCAATCTTATCGATTTCATCAATAAAAATAATGCCTTGTTCTGCACGCTCCACATCATTGTCAGCTGCCGCCAAAAGCTTGCTGACTACGCTCTCGATATCATCACCGATGTAACCGGCTTCCGTCAGGGAAGTGGCATCCGCAATGGCAAGGGGAACATCCAACAATCTGGCCAGTGTTTTTACCAAATAGGTTTTACCGCAACCGGTAGGACCAATCATCAGCATGTTGGACTTCTCGATTTCAATTTCATCCATGGTATTGGTGGCCACACGCTTGTAATGATTGTAAACCGCTACGGAAATAACCTTCTTGGCATGCTCCTGACCAACTACATATTCGTCCAGGCTGGCTTTGATTTTATGGGGTGCCGGAATATCCTTGATATCTAAAATCGGCTTTGCTTCCTCACCCTTTTTCTTCTTTTTCAACTTCTGCTTATTGGGAATACCACCCTCACCCTGAAAATCCGCCAGGTTGATAAAGCTTAAATTGGGCATTCCACCCGGAAACAATTGGCTGAAATCATTGGGGATGTTATTCATGTTCGGAATATTATTCATGTTGGAAATATTGGCATTGTTTAGCATTCCCTGGTAATCAAATTTGCTTACCGTGTCCATGGTTTTATGCATGCAGTCATTGCAGACGCAAATGTTGTTGGGAAGCTTAAACATCTGTCCCGCCTTACTCTCCGGTCTGCGACAGATAAAGCACACATCCTCATAATCCGTTTCCTTGGAATCTGCCTTTTCGCCGGTTTGTTCTTTATCTTTCAATTCATCATCAAAATCAGACATCTTTTTCACTCCATTGTAGTATTTTTCAACAAAAACCTTTCGGTAATTGTATCATACCTGGAATATCCAAACAAGTGAAGTTTTTCTAAACCGAGCGTATACGAAAAAGAGGTGACTGCATGTGCGGTCACCCCTTTATTGATATCATTTCTTCTCTTTATTCCTCAGGCTTTGCGTAGAGGGTCATGGTATACTGCTGTTCTACGTACTCACCTTCAATCAAACGCTTGGTGGTAATGGTTACTTCATCTCCAACCTTGTAGTAAGAAAGGATTTCCAAAAGTTCTTCTGCGGAAGAAACCTTTTCTCCGTCTACCTTGGTAATATAATCACCATACTTTAAACCGGCCTTATCTGCGGGGCTTCCTTCTACAACGGATCTGACAAATACACCCTTGGGAATATTGGTTCCGTAAAAAGCCTTGAATTCATCGGTTACAGTCAGAATGCTGACACCCATGTAACCCATATCTTCTTCCGCTACCTTATCGCCTCTGGTCTGACGTTCCATTAAGTCAGCAATGATGGGACTTGCGGAGCTGATGGGGATTGCATAACCCATACCCTCTACGGTAGTACCACCGATTTTGTTGGATACAATACCGATTACCTCACCGTTAATGTTTAAAAGAGCACCACCGGAGTTACCGGGATTTACAGCTGCATTGGTCTGAATAAAGGTACCGGTAGAACCGTCCTCCATCTCCAACTCACGATTCAATCCACTGATGATACCACTGGTAACGGACTGTCCGTAGCCAAGAGCATTTCCGATTACAACAACCGGCTTGCCAAGCTTCAGGTCATCACTGTCGCCCAAGGTAGCAATCGCAATTTCCTTCTTGGTATCAGAATCCAAATCCTTGAGATTTACGGAAATAACCGCCAAATCCATATCGGAATCCATACCTTTAATCTTTGCTTCTGCTGTCTTGCCGTCGATAAATGTTACCTCCAGCTTTGTAGCATCCGCAACAACATGATGGTTGGATACAATCAATAATTCGTCATCGGTCTGGGATACGATAATTCCGGATCCGCTTGCAGCAGACTCTCTGGTGTAGGTCTGACCAAACCAACGGGTTTCCTCGGTCATGGTATTTACGATGGATACCATAGCAGGCATAACCTGATCAACCACAGCGGAAACATCGGTAGATACCACCTGCGTGGTATTTGCTTCTGTATTGGAATCCTTTATGCTGGGAATTACTTCTGTCTTTTCAATTTTTTCAACCTTCTCGGAGGTACCCGGAAGGGAAGAGGTCTGGCTGATTGTCTTTGCCGCATCCAATAAACCGGTATAGCGACATACTCCGTAGAAGGAACCACCGGCCAGAGATCCGCACACAATACCTACACAGGCAGCCACAGCAATCTTTTTCAGAAAAGGATGCTGCTTTTTTTGTTTGCTCTTTTTCTGTACCGGAACCGGCTCTCTGTAAACCTGACTCTGGGAGTTATAGGTTCTGTACTGGCTGTTATCCAATCGATCGAAATATGCTCCGTTGTTTTGTGGTGCACCGGTGGGTGCAGACTCCGGAGACATTTCCGGTGCTCTGTTTGGGGTATCTCCCATAGGAACCGGATTGGAATTCACGCCGTCATTCATATTTTCCGGCTGATTTCCGTTTGTATTGTCATTGTAAATATCGTTCTCGTACATAAATCATACCTTCTTTCTGTTCGTCCCGGTAAACCGAGGCTATCTCTTTCCTACTTTCTAAAACAGAGTATACGTAGGAAATGTGATAAAATTGTGACGAAAAAATGAGAGAATTATGAATTTCACGAAATAAATAATACTTTTCATCACTTTTTAATCCACGGGATATACACCGGCAAATTCATATCCCTGTCTTCTGGCTTCATCAATCCAATCTGCCAAAAATGCCCGATTGGTGGAGGAGCTGGCATGCAATAAGTAAATGGCACCGGGATGCAGGTACTTCACCGCTTTTTCATAAGAAGGCTGAACCTCCGGCTGTGTAGCGGAATAATCGTTGTAAGCATAGGACCAGAAAACGGATTTGAGACCCAAATTATCCACCAGGGCCAGGGACTGATCGGAGAACATTCCCTCCGGGAAACGGAACAGGCGACAGTCGTAATTATAATCCTTTTTCAGCTTGTCCACCACGTCCATGATTTCCTTGCGCTGTGTTTCCAGACTCAGATCCGGCATATTTTTATGATTGATGCTGTGACTTCCGATGCGATGTCCCTCGTCAATCATTCGCTTTATCAAATCCGGTCTGGCATCATAAAACATAGAAGTTACAAAGAAGGTCGCTTTTACATCCTTCTCCTTCAAAATATCCAGAATCTTTTCGGTTTCCGGATTGTCAAAGCCACAGTCCATGGTCAGATAAAGAACCTTCTCATTGGTTCTCTCGGAAATAAAATCCACATGATATTTTCCCCATTTATTCTTATACCAGTAGACACCAACCGGCACACCGTTTTCATCACGGTCATTTGGATTGTTTCCGAAAGGGGTCTTCTCATTGGACAGGGTGGACAAATCCCACTTTCCCATTACCTGGGGTGGCAGTTCCTCGGATGAAGATTCCCGGGTCTTTGACTCCTCTGCAGAACTGCTCTCCCCGGACCCGCTGCTTTCCTCAGTGGATTCAAGGGTCTGACTTTCCTTTGTTTCCTCTGTAGAAGCTTCTTTGCTTTCTTCCGTGGATTCCTCTGACGAATCTGTAAAAGATTGGGATACAATCATACCGGGATCTACCGGTTCTTTATCCTTTTTATTTGCAATACTTACAATTGTGATACAAATCAAAAAAATAGCCAGAATAATCAACGCATATATCAATAGGATTCCTTCGCTGCGTTTCCAGAAGGGCTTCTTCTTTTTCTTTTTCATCAGTGTTCTCCTTTGTCCGGTACGCTTTGCAAAAAACAAAACCATTCATACCGACTTCCTCATAATTGGATATTATATCATTTTTTTTCGCACAAAAAAAGATACTTTCCAATTTTGAAAGTATCTTTTGACAACCAATTTCTTTTCCTTCCTACGCCGGATTCACATGCACCATAATATGTTTGACTTTCGGAAAGTGCTGCTCAATATCATCATGAACCTTCTCGGCAATATCATGGGCCTTCTGCAAGGTTAACTGAGCATTTAATTTAATTTCCAAATCCACATAAATCTTATTGCCAAACATTCTGGTCTGACAAAGGTCGATTCCCTCCACTTCCTCGTGACTGTTTACTAGATCCAGAATCTCGTTTACCGTTTCGTCATCACAGGCATGGTCAACCATTTTATCAATAGCATCCCGGAATATATCAAAAGCCGCCTTGGCAATAAAGAAGAAAATCACCAGACTGGCAACTGCGTCCATCACCGGAAATCCCAGCATAGAACCGCCAATACCCACGAAGGCACCCACTGAGGACAGGGCATCGGAACGATGATGCCAGGCATCCGCCAGCAATGCGGCAGAATCAATTTTCTTCGCGTAATACCGGGTATACCAGTACATGGCCTCTTTTGCTAAAATAGAAACGACTGCCGCCACCAGAGCCAATAGGCCCGGAATCGCCAAATCGCCATAATGGCCGCGAATAATTTTCAAAAGTGCATTCCAGCCGATTCCAAGTCCCGTTACCGCCAAAACCATGGCCAAAATCATGGCCGCCACACACTCCAGGCGCTCGTGTCCGTAGGGGTGTTCTTTGTCGGATTCCTTGGCCGAAAGCCGGATGCCGATAATCACCACGATGGTACTGAATACATCCGAAGCAGAGTGAATGGCATCACTGACCATTGCTCCGGAATTAGCCACCAGGCCGGCAATCAGCTTAAACAGGCACAATACCGCGTTGCCGATAATGGATACCAGGGACACGCGATTGGCAATTCGAAGAAAATCTTCCTCTTTTGGTTTGGTTTGATTACATGTCATATAAGTTACCTCCTATAAAAAAAGATAGCTCTATGATGCTTCATTGTTCGTGGGAAAAGGTTAGAAATGCGTATAGAAAAACCCACGACCAGTATTAGCAACTACTGTCCCGTGGGTAAGATCTTCCACTGTCACGCTGGTGACCCGACTCCATAATCCGAATGACTACGGCCTGTTCAGTTTGTACTGTAGATGAATGCAGTGCAAAGAGTTATATTCTTTTTATCATATAATACAGGTTATGTCAACTCTTCCGATTGGTTCCTATTATTTACACTTCATTGTGCCAATATTCCTTGTTGGTGGTAATACGAAGCACCCACTTTCTGGGTAGCATACGGTAATGTTTTCCAAGGAAATACCCTACATATTTACTGAAACACTGCATATAAAATGCCGGCAGCTTGGAAAGCATATGATTTTCCCGGAAATATCCGGTAGCGGCCGCCACCAGCTTCTTTCCCTCCGATTCGGACTTCACCTGACCAAACACCTCCGGATGGTCTGCCTGCGAAACGCCCAAATCAAAATTTCTTCGAAGCTGCTGCTTATTGGTATAATTATGTGCATGATATACCTGTGCCTGTGCCTCGTAGGCAATTTTGTAATCCTTTTTGATAACACCGGCCGCATAAATCATATCTTCGTTAAAGATTGCCTGACGAATAAATCCACCCAGCTCCTCGTAAATGTCTCTTCGATAAGCAGCGCATACATTGGAGCAGAAAAAGGTTTTGATTCCCAATCTCTCCAAATCCTCTTTGGATTTGATACAGGATTCCTCCGGGTAGTTAAACTGACGACTTACCAACTCCAGCACGCCACTCTGCTCTGTGGCCAGCTGTCTGGCATACGCCACCGCTACATCCCCTTTTAAATTCTGAATGAGATTCTCCAGAAGCTTATCGTCCTTCGGCATGGCGTCCTGGGTCATCATCACAAAAATTTCTCCATCCGACCTGCGAACGCCCTTCCTTCTGGTTCCGCCGTGATCAAATTCTCTTTTGGAAAGATGGTACACTTTCACATTTTTATATTGCTCCAAATCCCGCAATCCGTAAAAGGCCTGCTCAAAGTACTTTTCTTCCGTATTCATCAGAATAATCTGGGAAGGCACAATGGTTTGATGCTCCAATTTATCAATCAACTGAAGCAGTTCATTTCCGGGTTTATATGTAGGAATAATAATATCAATTTTCATGAATGAATTTCCTTTTGATGGATTTCTTTACACTTGCCTATTATACCCTATCTAACCAAAAAAGTCGACACACTGTGCCGACTTTTCCTTACGTTAAAAGAAGCTTTTTTATTGACTGATATGAATATACTTGGAAGCATCTGCCTTAATTTGCTGGCTGTATTCCTTTACCTTATCGGATACCACATAATCTGCATCCTCAAACAGGAACTGATGCAACCATACTACATTGCTCTCCAAATCTACAGGGATAACGCAGTCACCCTTTGCTCCCAAGGTACCGGTGGTACGCATGGTTTCCTCCGGGAAGCCACCTTCCTCGGTAATATGATACTTGGTAATATTCTTGATTAAGTCTAACATATCTTCCTGGTCAAGACTGGTAAAGATATCCTTTACTACCACGCCGAATACATCGGTCAGGGTATTGAGATCCGCCTTCTTTGCCTGCTCCTCAATAGCCTTTAATACTTCTCTCTGACGCCAAGCACGCTTATAGTCATCACCACCGCCGTAACGAATACGACAGTAAGCTGCCGCCTGAAGACCGTCCAGCTTCTGGTAACCGGTTTCTGTTACCGGTACATAAGAGCACTTCAAAACCTTCTCTGCAATGGTAATCTGGTAATTGTTGATGTGCTGAAGCTCTGTCTTATCAATATCAATGTAAATACCGCCAAGTCCGTCTACCAGCTCTCTCAAAGCCTTGTAGCCTACGGTTACGAAGTCGGTAATATCCAAATCCAGGTTCTTATTTAACATCATAATTGCGGGAGTAGGACCACCCTTCAGATCCACACCGTTTACTTTACCGATACTGTATGCGGAATTACATTTTGCATAGTAATTGGTGTCATCGGTATTTAAATAGGTATCACGATATACGCTGACCAGCTTGATTGCACCGGTGTCCATATTAATGCTGGCAATCATAATACTATCGGTACGGCTACCGCTGTAAAGCTCTGCATCGTTTGTAGCATCCACACCAAAGAGAGCGATGTTGCGATATCCTTTCATCTGTACGTTTTCTTTTACCTCTTCCGGAATTTCCAGTTGCAATTTGTCATTGTCCAAAACAACGGTCTGAGGACCTGACTTCTCCGGCTCCGTTACCTTCCATACACGGGATACGATGTAAAACATCGCTACAATTACAATCAGTTCAATCGCCAAAAGAATAAACTTGCCGACTTTCTTTGAACCACTTTTTGATGACTTAGCCATAATAACTTACTTCTCCTTGCTGTATCCTTAATAAGCATTTTTATTTACGAACCCTGTAAAGAAGGTCATAAATATTATTTTTATATCGAAGCCCAATGTCCAGTTTTCGATATAATAAATATCGTATTCAATACGCTTGCGAATGGAAGTGTCTCCCCGCAAACCGTTTACCTGTGCCCAGCCGGTAAGTCCCGGTCGAACCTGATGCTTTACCATATATCTGGGGATTTCTTCCTTGAACTTCTCTACAAACTGAGGCCGTTCCGGTCTGGGACCTACCAGACTCATATCTCCCTTTAAAATATTGAAAAGCTGAGGCAGCTCATCAATACTGGTCTTTCGAATAAATTTACCGATACCGGTCACTCGGGGATCATCCCGTACCGTCCAGCCTTTCTTCTCTTCTCCCGCTGTCTGCAAACGCATACTTCGGAATTTGTACATATAGAACGGTTTATTGTGAAGTCCCACTCGTTCCTGTTTAAAAATAATCGGTCCCGGGCTGGTCAGTTTAATCAGAATCGCACACACCAGCATAATCGGCGAGGTAATCACAATACCAAACAAAGCTCCGATGATATCCATCCATCTTTTGACCAATCCGTTTCCGGTATTGGTAAGAGGCACATAGCGAATGTTAATAACCGGCAGCCCCAATAAATCCTCGGTATAGGGTTTTGTGGGAATAACACTGTTGTAATCCGGAATAAACTTTGTGTGAACACCGGATTTCTCACAAATAGCCACAATCTCCTCCAAATAATCATAATCCCGAAGAGGAAGGGTAATGGCAATTTCATCCAGCTTGTTTTCCGGTAAAATAATCTCCAAATTACCGATGGAGCCAATTACCTTGACGCCCTTGTAAAGCGTTCCCGCCGGAATATGATTGTCCAAAATGCCGCAAACCACGTATCCCCACTGAGGGTTCTCCAGGATACGGTCAATGTATTCCTCGGAGGCTCTGGAATAACCCACCAACAGAATATGCTTCAGATTATAGCCCTTCTTGCGAATGGATCGAAGGCTTTTACGAAGGAAAACACGAACCAGAATCAGCAGGAAATTGTTTGAGAAATAAAACAAACCCATGACCGATCTGGAAAAGTTGATTTCACGCACCACCATATACAGTACGATAATCAATGCCGCAAGTCCTACGGTATTAGCCTGCAGAATTGCAAAAAACTCCGTCTGACTCTTAGAGGTTCTTTTGGGTGTATACACACCACAGCTGTTATACAAAAATAAATAGGCCGGAACAATGTAAATCAGAAGTTTTGCATATTCAATCCAAGGCAAAACTCCTACTCCGGGCCCATGCTGGAATACATAAAATTTTATAAAATAGCTCAGTATTAACGCAACCGCGGTCACAGCGGCATCAATTAATACCAGCAATCGGTTAAATACTCTCTGATTGTCTTTTATCATAACGCCACCCGCTAAATTACTCTGCTACAATTATAGAATACCCTATTGTTTTTAAGATATTATTAAGCTAATTCTTAAGATTTCATAATAATTTGGACACAGGCAGCATATAATTGTAGTTGGATGGACAGATAATGTCTCAGATTGCAAGGTAAAAAACGTATCTTTTTCTCTTTTCCCTCCTTGGAAAAGCCTTTTTTCAGACCCTTCCTAAGACCGGTTAAGTAGGTTTTTCCCATCTTTTTTCTGCAGAAGAACAGGAACTTTACAAAATATCCAAGCAATAAAAAGGGCAGATTCACAAGAAGCTGTAACAGAGGCATATTTTTCAAAACCATATATACATTGTTTGCCGCACAGATTTCCGTCTTCCAGGCATTGTATCTGGAACCGGTGGAAGCACTTCCAAAATGAACCACCTTCGCTTGGGGTTCATAATAATTCTTATAGCCGTAAATTTGAGCCCGATAGCCCAAATCCATGTCCTCCAAATAGGCAAAATGCGCTTCGTCCAAAAGACCAATCCGATCCAACACCGATTTCTTGTAAATTGCCGCACCACCGCAGGCAGAAAAAATCCTGCAAGGCTTCTCAAATTCCGTTGCAGGTTTTCCTTTTCCCCTGGCAAATCCCCATCCGAATACACAGTAGCGATCTCCCGCACCATCCATTCGGTCCGGTCGGTCCCACATGAGCATTCTGGCACTCACAGAAAAAGCATCCGCCTTTTGCGTGATGCTTTTATACAGTGCTCCCACGAAACAAGAATCCACCTTGGTATCATTATTCAATAAAATCAGATAAGGACTTTGTGACGCTTCGATTCCCACATTTACCGCATGACAAAATCCCGTATTCTCCGAAAGTGCAATCACCCGCACCTTGGGAAAAAGCTCTCTTGTCTGCTCCAGGCTGCCGTCGGTGGATCCATTATCCACCACCAGCACCTCATATTCGGGAGCGTCCTCTTGGAAAAGCAACGCATCCAGGCAGTCCTTCATGTATTTCATTCCGTTATAATTGGGAATTATTACTGTGATTTCTGCCATGGTTGCTCCTTTTCTTTATGCGTAAGGATCTTCTTCGGGATTTCCTCCCTCGTTTTCCTGTTCAAATTCTTCCGGATCTGCAGGTCCCATCTGCTTGGGGTACCATAACATACGATATCCGTTTTCTTCCATTGCCTTTCCGAAGGCCAGGCTAAGCTTCTCGTAGTCTACGTCTCTGGGGAAAGGTGCTGTATCAAAATAGCCGTCCTCGGTCTCAAAATAACCGTAACCGGTAGCTTTTGCAAAGATCATACGACACTCTTCACGAACACGAAGATTTCGAATATCCAAAGCATAAGTATCCTTGGCATAAAGACTGTCGGAATCCATGTACTTACCTACATAGTCGATATAACCGTCCTCCTGGATACTGCCGCTGATGATACGGTCATTCTGATCTCCTACCGGACCACCTACCGCACCAACATCGGGACGACTTTCAAAGATTTCTCCCTGATATACCAGGTTATAGAAACCTACATGTGCCAGTTCCTCTACGGTTGCATGAATACCATTATTGTCTGCATAATCCTGTAATGCTCTCTTACCTGCCTCATAAGCATATGCCTTTGCCTGCGGATTTGCGGAAGCAGAGTTCGCATGGCATCTCCAGTGATAAAGAACCTTGGGAACATGGCAAATCTGTCTGGAACCCTTTATGGTCTGTGCCATCTTACAAGCGGTACGAAGTACCAGATCGAAATCCTGTGCCCCGTCATATTCGGAACGAAGAGGATTCTTCTCAAATAAATCTCTGTGCATTACCAGGAAGTGGCAGATATAATTATTGGACAGAATATGGTCCATGTTAAAATCTGTCTTACGGTTTACATCATAGTAATCCCCGTCCGCACCACTCCATTTATCCTCATCGGAGTAGAGGAAGGTATATTCGGTTTCTTTTTTCTTACCATCGATGACAGCCTTTGCCATCTCAAATAAAGCATCGGTGGTCAAAGTGTCGTCGTGATCCAAAAAGCCTACATATTTCTTCTGTGCATAACGGAATGCCTCGTTGGTATTCTTGGCAATTCCACCGTTTTCGCCCAAATGAATATAGTGAATCTGATCCTTCCACTGTCCGGTCATCTTCTCTACACAAATTTTTAATACATCACTGGGACTGGAATCTACCAAAATCAATTCCCAGTAAGGATAAGACTGGTCCTCTACGGACGTAATCATCTCTCGAAGGAAACCGGCATCGGTACGATACAAGGGCACCAAAATGCTGAAAGCCAGTTCTCTGCCGGATGCCTCATAAAGTCCTGATGATTCCTTTCTCTGTTTATCCCATGTGGCCTTATCAATCGGCGCATAGGTATATTTTACCTGTTCTTCCCCCATTCGTTCTGAAACCGCACGAACGGTACTCTTCAGTCCGTTCCTTTTGAAAAAGCTTAATGTTTTGTTAACATTATCCATGAAATTGCCTGCCATGATACTTCTCCATTTCCCCAATTACATCTTTTTTCTATCTTTTGCCATATCTTTTTGATGTCTTCGGAAAGAAAATCGCAAAAAAGATATAGCCTACTATACTGTACCACAAAAACAGAGAAGTGCAAAGCACTTCCCTGTCTGTTTTTCATAAATTTTTTATTAAAATTCACTACAATTTTTTGGTTATTTCCACAAGAATCCCAAATTAAATCAAAGCCTTCAAATCTTCTGTCAACTGTGCTACGCGCGCATTTGCATCTTCGATGCTCTGGCCCTTCACACCCATGTAAAATTTAATCTTCGGCTCGGTTCCGGAAGGTCTTGCACAACACCACTCGTCTCCGGGAAGTTCGAAGTACAATACATTTGACTTGGGAAGTCCGGTAGTGGTCTTCTCACCGGTAGCCATATCTACGATGACATCGTTCTGATAATCTCTGAACTTCAAAACCTTGCGCTCGCCAAATGCCTTGGGAGGATTCTGACGAAGTTTTTCCATGATTTCTGCAATCTGCTTGGAACCGTCGATACCCTTTAAGGTAATGGTGTACTGTGTCTCCTTGAAGTAACCGTACTTCTCATAAAGTTCAACCATCATATCCCAAAGAGTCTTGCCCTGATTCTTGCAGAATGCGGCAACCTCACACAGACACATTACTGCTACGATTGCATCCTTGTCTCTTGCATGAGTACCTGCCAGACATCCGTAGGACTCCTCCAAACCGAATACATAATTGTTGCTTCCGGTCTGCTCAAAGAACTTAATCTGCTCACCGATAAACTTAAATCCGGTCAATACTTCAATTAATTTCAAGCCATATGCCTTGGTAATCGGGAAGGTCATATTGGTGGTAACGATTGTGGTAACAAGTGCAGGATTTGCAGGCATGGTACCTGTAGCGGTCTTCTCACGAAGGAGATACTCTGCAATCAGCATACCGGACATATTTCCGGTGAAAGGAACGTATTCGCCGGTCTTCTGATCCTTTGCATATACACCCAGTCTGTCTGCATCGGGATCGGTTGCAAGTACGATATCTGCATCCTTTTCCTTTGCAAGACGAAGCGCATAGGTAAATGCCTTGGGATCTTCCGGATTGGGGTAATCCAAAGTAGTAAAGTTCGGATCCGGATTCTCCTGCTCGGGAACAACGTATACATTCTTAAAGCCAAGCTCGGAAAGAACTCTCTGTACAGGCTTATTACCGGTACCACATAAAGGAGTGTATACAATCTTAATATCATTTGCTACCTTTGCAATGATGTCGGGATGGATAATCTGCTTCTTCAACTCTACCATGTACTTGTCATCGATTTCCTTGCCGATTACTTCGTACAAGCCTGCAGCAATTGCAGCATCCTTATCCATGGTCTTGCAATCCTTGTAATCTTTGATTGCCTTTACTTCATCAATAATCTGAACATCCTTGGGTGCGGTAACCTGTGCGCCGTCCTCCCAATAAACCTTATATCCATTGTATTCCGGCGGGTTGTGGCTGGCTGTTACCACGATACCTGCGGTACAACCCAGGGTGCGAAGTGCAAAAGAAAGCTCGGGAGTCGGTCTTAAGCTCTCAAATACATAAGCCTTAATTCCGTTTGCTGCAAGACAAAGACCTGCAACATCCGCAAATTCGGGAGACATTCTTCTGGAGTCATATGCAATTGCAACACCCTTTGCCTGTGTTCCCTGCTTTAAGATAAAATTTGCAAGGCCCTGAGTAGCCTTACGTACAGTATATACATTCATACGATTGGTACCTGCTCCGATTACACCACGAAGACCACCGGTACCGAATTCCAACTCTTTGTAAAAACGCTCTTCAATTTCGGTTGCATTGTTGCGAATAGCAAGAAGCTCGTTCTTGGTATCCTGATCAAAATATGCATCCTCTAACCAGAAATTAAATTCATCCATGAAACTCATATTCATTAACCTCATTTCTGCCCAATCAGGCGATTCCGTTCCAAACAACGCTGAACTTGGAACAATTATATCACAACCTCTGTCGGCATTCCATACTCAAAATCAAAAGTTATTCTTTTTTCCAACAATTTCTGCCAGACTATACTGAATCCGAACCTTTTTGCCCAAATACAATTTCTCGAAGCAGTCAATAATTCTCCGAATAACAAGCTCCGCATTTTCCGGGGAAGAATTTAATAAAACCACCATGGTCTGAATGCTGGAATAGCGCGTGGAAATATCTGCCCGTCGCAGGGAATTATAAATTGCCTGGTCCAGCAAATCCAACACCTGGGACATTTCCTCCGAATCAAGCGGATTCGCCTCATCTACCGGAAGCAGGGTGAATAAAACAGAAACCACCTGCCGGTTCTCTCGTTCGATAAAACGCTTGATAAAGTTATAAATATGGTGGAAGCTTTCAAAATCCAGCATATATGCGCCTCGACCGTTATCGGAACGACTAAGCATTTCACCCAGATATGCCAGATCCACATCCCGGTTGGCACGTTTTTGCTCCTCTAAAATGTTGTCACTGAAGAATCGATAAAAATTCTTGCCGTTATTCTTTACATAGTACAATGCCTTATCGCTGCAGCGGTACAGTTTTTCGAAGGTGTCACCGTCCTGGTCTGAAATAGAAATACCGATGGATACGGAGGTTTTCACATCATAACCCTTTTTTTGAATGCGGGCATTTAAGCTACGAATCACATCGCTGGCAAGCCCGGACAGCTCCGAGCGATTGGTCTTGTTGGGAAGGAATACCACGAACTCATCTCCACCGATTCTGGACACGATATCCTGCGAAGCTGCATGCTCCCGAAGCGTATCCGCGAACAGATTCAGTACCACATCTCCCTCCAAATGTCCGTAGGTGTCGTTGATTGCCTTAAAATTATCCAAATCAATCATAAACAAGGCACCATTTACTCCGGCCTGCAGCAGTTCGTCGGTCTTTTGCTTTGTATACTCTCTGTTCCACAATCCGGTGAGGGCATCCCGATAGGATTTCACTCGGATATCATCTACCTCCTGGGTTTTCTTATCCAGCTTCCGTGCCAGACTCAGACGGTATTCCTCCAGTTCCAGGATATGATTCACGCGGGCTTTTACCACGCTGGGAACAAAGGGTTTTGTAATAAAATCCTGGGCTCCGGAATCAAAGCATCGGGTTTCGGTAACCGCATCACTGTCAGAAGTAAGGAAAACCACCGGAATTTTTGCCGTATTTTCATCCTTTTTGATTCTCTCCAAAACCTGAAAGCCGTCCAGTCCGGTCATATTGATATCCAATAAAATCAAATCACAGGAATGGCTTTTCAGATATAACAATCCCTGAAGACCCTCTTCAAACGTTTCCACCCGGTAATCCGTTTCCAAAACAATTCTTGCCGCAGAAAGGCTGACCTTATCGTCATCAATGACCACTATTTGTTTTTTTGAAATGGAGTTGTCCTTTACAGACGTTTCATTCACAGATTCAGCATCCTTGTCTGTTTTCTGATGCAGAAACAATTTCGCCTCTTCCAAGACCGCTTCATATAATTCGAACAAGACATAATTTTTCTGGCGAATGGTCTCGTATTGATTCGCTTTTCCGGCCATCTCCAGTTCCTTGGCCAGCTCCGACAAGGATACGGCGCCTATCGTCAGGGAGTTACTCTTTAGGGCATGCACCTTCACCACATAGGTATTCCAGTCCTCCTCCCGAAGAGCTGTCTGAAGGAAGTTCTTTATACCATCCGAATTGTCAATATAATCCTGAAGAATACTTCGGTAAAACTCTTCATCGCCACCGGTATAATCCAGACCGACCTGATAATCAAATACTGTTGTTTTCATCATCGTTTACACCATAAACCTTTTCTGCTACAACCAGATCCACTTCCAACATTGCATCTGCCATTTGGGGATCAAACTGCTTCCCTTTTCCTTTTTCGATCTCGCCTCGCACAATGTCCTGTGACAACGCCTTGCGATAGCTTCGATTGGAAGTCATGGCATCATATGCATCCGCAACCGCAATAATTCGGGCAAGATAAGGAATTTCTTCTCCCTTGAGTCCCTGGGGATATCCTTTCCCATCATAACGCTCATGATGATAATACGCTCCCACGGAAATATCCTCCATTTTCTTAAGCATATCCAACAGATGATATCCGATTTCGGGATGGGTCTTTATTACCGCAAACTCATCATCATCCAAACGGGAGGTCTTGTTGATAATATTGTCGGGGACACCGATTTTACCGATATCGTGAAGCAATCCGGCGATATAAACATGGCTGACTTCGCTTTCGTTCATACCAAGTTTTCCCGCAATATCTCTGGAATACTCCGCCACTCGTATGGAGTGACCGTTGGTATATTTATCCTTGGCATCGATGGTACCGACCAACGTTTTAATTACATCCATGGAAAATTCACGTTCATCCTCAAACATTCTCTGGATACGTGCCGCCATTTCATTGACTCCGTTGGCAATAACCCCCATCTCATCATTGGGAATCTTTGAAATACGCGCCGAGAAGTCACCCTCCGCAATCTTCTCCACAGCCTCTCTCGTCTTATAAATATTTCGACTCAGTCTTTTGGTAATCACTACCAAAATAAAGAATAGGGCAAAAAATAGCAGAACTCCGAATAAGACGGAAATCAGTATTGCGCCTTTGATGGTATCCTTTGCCGCATTCAAACCGCCATATACCTCTGCATAGCCTATCCGTTCTCCCTGTTGGTTTTTCAGCTCCACCAGTAGGGTAATCAACGAATAACCGGCCGTACTGCGCTCTACTTCATAAATACCGGAATGATTGATTTCACTGTCTCTCAATAAGTTCTCATCAATATAACGAAAAGCCTGAAAATGCCTTTCCTCCACGGAGCTCCATACCAGTCTTCGGGCGATTCCGTCCTTTGGCATGGCGTATATGGACAAGGAATAGTACGTGGGAAGATTGGCCGCCTTCACCATGCATCCGGAGATATAATCCGCCAGTTTCTGTCCTTTTTCGCCCACCAAATCATCGTAGGTATCCATGCTTTCCAGCAATTCCCCATCGATTCCCTGCGCAACCACATGTCCCAGAAACGCATACTCTGTTCGGGCCAGATCCTGATAATTCTCATAAATCGTGGAAAGTGTATACCATTCCAGAAAACCTACAATAAGAAGAACCGGCGGAATAATGCTTAGCATCATTCGACCTCTCATGGTTATTTTCCAATGCATGGCAACTCCGCATAGGAAAAAGAGGAGAAGCACTGCAGCCACCGCATAACACCAAAGACTGTTTCGACGCCACCACATGACGATAGCCAGACCGGTTTCGTAAGAAAGATTGTCTCCCTCTATCATCTGATATTGACTGCCGTCTGTGGTATAAATCAAATCATTATTTACACCAAATACCATGTTGCCACCATTTGTATTCAGAGAATAAATTTGATAATCCGTTAGATTTTCCGGCAGTTTCACTTGTTCGCCATACATTTGGTCTGTGGAAAACGCCGTGGTAAATTCCCCATTGTCAATACGAACAATTTCATTTATTTTGTATTTATTCACAACATAAGTCTGATTTTGGAAATTCACCGCTCTTCCGTTCAGAAAATTGTTTTCCGTATCGTCCTTCAAATGAAATTCCTGCCGATAAAGCTGACGGGAGGTTCCATCCACGGAAAACAGAAGCGTTTCTCCGGAAGCCAGGGCTACCAAAGCATTCAAATCATCCCGGACATACACGGAAGTATATTGAGAAAAAGGCCAGGAAGCATATTGTGCTTCCTGCTTGCTTTCACCCGAAGTCAAATCATATGCCCACAGTTGGCAGACATCCTGTCTCACAAAATAAAGTTTGTCACCTATCAGGCGAAAGCCCTTTACATCCTTCTCTTCCCGATTGCCGGGCAGAATCCGGGAACTTCCCAAAAACTCCCCTTTTTCGTCATACTCCATGAGCAGAAATCCGCTTGGTGTTGACCCATAAGTAGATACATACACACAGTGATAGGTATGATTATCCCGGTTCATAAACATTCCCAGACTGGCTATCGTTTCAACATCGTATCCTACAAAATGAAACATGTCCCGAAGCGCATACTGTCTGGTTATTTTGGAAGAAGTCACATCCACAAAGGACAGGGATCGAAAGGCGTCATAAACCACCGCCTTTGTTTCCTCCTCATTGATACAACCATCCAGGACGGTAATAATCTCCCGCGTATCCCATTCCATTCTATATGCATAATAATCCAGGTATGTCATTCCAATCTCGAGGCACAAGATCAGCAAAACAACAATACCGAAACCAATTCCGATTTTCCTTTTCATCTTTCGTACCACTTTCCAAACGTCTGTTTCTGTATTCTTCTTCGTCAAATTCTTCAAATGGTAATTCTTCGGCCATTTTATTCTACTTACTATTTTAGTGATTCGCGGTCAGAAATCAATAGCTATTCCTTAATTTTGTCTTAGGAATCTCCTTTTTCGGATGACACTCACAAAATACCTATGCTATAATAACTTAGATTATTTTCCCGAATATTATGTGGATTGTGAGAGAACCAAATGAGCCAATACAACTTTTACATGGAAAAATACCGATTGGATTTGTATACAGAAAATATGCTGGTGGTACGAGGCTGGTATCGGGACGACAACCCGGATGGCCATGTGCTCCGATTTACCCTGGACGGACATGAGCTTCCCTATGAACGGGAAATCAAAAACGGCGTGCGAATCCGCCAGAAATATCTGCAGTACCGCTCCGGCATCAGCGAAGAAATCATATGTCGCATTCCTTTGCCCGAGGGTTGGAAAAATGCCCGAAAAATCGCCATTATCGACTGCGATGGGGACAAGGAGGACCACTTGACATCCATTCCCGTCGGAGAATTGAAAAAAGACGAGAACCGGGTTCACTACTATCTGGAGCGCCGCTGGGTATCCGATAACACCGTTCACATTGTGGGCTGGGTCATGGGACCGGAGGCAGTGGAAATCACCGTTTTGGACAAGTCCGGAAAGCCCGTTTCGGCCAAAATCACCCGCACCTATCGTCGGGATGTTATGGACGAATACGATGAAGTGGTTTTAGAGGAAGAAAATGACGTACCGGTATACGAAGGGAATGAGACCGGCGCCCTGGAAGCAGGCTTTCAGGTGGATTTTCCGGCAGACAGTACCGATGCCTTCCGGGTACACTTTTCGTGCATGAATCTGGAGAATGATTTTGTTTCCAGCGTGGCATCCATCCGCAATCACCGTCAGGAGCTGAATGCACTTCAGAAATTTATGACCTATACCAAGCGGGAAGGTTTCAAAAATACCTGTCGCCGCGTGATGCGAAGAGTAAAGCGGGCCCGACACAAAAACAATTATGCCGCATGGCGCAGAAAATACCGCGTCACCCAAAAAGAACTGGACCGTCAGCGTCAGGAGGTATTCGAAAACCCTGTGGTGTTCAGCATCGTCATTCCCATGTACCGTACCAAGGATATTTACCTAAAGGAGTTGATTGAATCCGTCCTGAATCAGACCTATCCCCATTGGGAGCTTTGTCTGGCAGACGGAAGCGGAAAAGACCACTCCCTGGAAAAGAAGGTGGCGGAATACGGTCATGGAGACAAGCGTATTCGCTATACCCTGCTCTCCCAAAATCTGGGCATTGCGGACAATACCAACGCCGCCATTGCCATGGCTACCGGAGATTATGTGGTTCTTTCGGATCACGATGATTTATTGACTCCCGATGCGTTGTACGAATGTGCTTCTTCTATTCGCGCAAATTCTGACATTGATGTCATATATACAGATGAAGACAAAATCGACATGTCCGGAAAAACCTATTTTGAGCCAAACTTTAAGCCCGATTTTAATTTAGATTATCTCCAAAGCTTAAATTATATCTGCCATATGTTTGTGGTAAAAAGATCTCTTTTGGATGTGACCGGTTTGGAGGATGCGGCCTTTGACGGTGCCCAGGATTACGACTTTATATTGCGGTGCTGCGAACAGGCCAAGCAAATTCACCACATCCCAAAGATTTTATACCATTGGCGCTGTCATATCGACTCCACCGCTGCCAATCCGGAAAGTAAGCTTTATGCCTTTGAGGCAGGACGCAGAGCCCTGGAGGCCCATTTTAAGCGCATCGGTGTACCGGCCAGCGTAGAAAACAGCAGCTTTTACGGCATGTATCACGTAACCTATCATTGGGAAGAAAGTCCTTTGATTTCCATCATCATTCCCAACAAGGACCATATTGATGATTTAAAGAAATGTATTGATTCCATCGAGGAAAAATCCTTTTATCGGAATTTTGAATTTATCATTGTAGAGAATAACAGTACGGATCCGGAGACCTTTGCCTACTATAAGGAGCTGGAGCAGCGTCCCAACATTACCGTAGCTTATTACAAAGGTGGCTTTAATTTCTCCCGTATCAATAATTTCGGCGAGCAGTATGCCCACGGAGACTACCTGCTCTTATTAAACAACGACACCGAAATATGCGGTGGAGAATGCCTGCAGGAAATGCTTCATGTCTGCATGCGTCCCGATGTAGGTGCGGTAGGCGCCAAGCTGTGCTACGAAGACGACACAATACAGCACGCAGGAGTGGTGCTTGGCTTTGGCGGTATCGCCGGACATACCTTTATCGGAGCCTCCCGTTATGATACCGGCTATATGAATCGAATTTTATGTGTACAGGATTATTCGGCAGTGACTGCTGCCTGTCTGATGGTAAAGAGAAACCTTTACAAAGAAGTGGGTGGCCTTACCGAGACCTTTGAGGTGGCCTTTAACGATATCGACTTTTGCCTTAAGATTCGTTCCCTGGATAAGTTAGTGGTTTACACGCCCTTTGCAGAGCTTCACCACTACGAATCCAAGTCCCGCGGATATGAAGATACCCCCGAAAAAGTACGTCGTTTCAACGGGGAAATAGCGAAATTCCAGGACCGTTGGCACGAGCTCCTTAAAGCGGGGGATCCTTATTACAATCCAAACTTAAGTCTGGACTGTTCCGATTTTTCATTAAAAGAATAATTTACACATTGCCTGCGCCGTAGCGACGGGCACACGGGAGACCTCCATTTTGACGGTTACCGTGTTCACTGCTTCCTTGGGAAGCTTGTTTAATAAAAGATTCAGATTGGGATCTGCCGTTGGGAATACCAGGGTGGATCCTTTTCCTATTTTGCCGTTTAATCGAACATGCAAAAGATTCAGGGGAATATTCTTTCCGTTAAAGGTTAATTCCTCCACCCTCACAATGCAACTGTCAAAGGCCGGATCGATACGGAGCTTCTGTACATCCGAAGAAACCTGAAGTGTCATGTCAATGTGGTGGTCATCCACATAGGCATCCGGTACCAGATAGGATTCCTCCTCATGGTATCCGTTTCCCCGATCCTCATAAATCTGGACCCGGTTGACCCGTTCATTTTCACGAAACTTCTCCAGCCACTGCTTGGGATCCGTCATAGGATGACCGATTGCCTCACGCATCTGGGCCATGGACAGGCGCTTTCCGGTAACCATTTTCTGGAAGTCTCTTTCCTGCTCCCGGAAGTTTTCCGCATCCTGCTGAGTAATCTGAAGTACGTCCAGAATACGGTCCAGTTCCAGCTGATTTCGACTTTCATCCTCCAAAATATAACAGTACACCGCACGGAAGGCCAGCTCCCTGGTGTCAATGGGTTTTCCGAAGGTCCACTCATAATCAATCAAGGTCCAGGTATCCTCATCCACCAAAATATTGGCGAAAATCAAGTCAAAATCCGATACGGGATATTCCCTGTTGAATCCGATACGTTCCACGTATTCTTTAAAATACCCGTGAAACTTTTCCATATCCTTTTTCTCCAGGCAACGATCTAACAGTTCCTGCAACGGTTTCCCGGGAACAAACTCAAACTCCGCGTATAAGTCTTCCCCCTCTTCTACCAGCTTACAGGTATTGATGGAAAGCTTACCTTCCTTGTAACGTTCCCGAAGGCCCTGATAAGCGCTTTCCATTCCGCGCACATGCTCTTTCGCATCCGGACCCATCGGATATTTTCGAACGACCCGCTTGCCCTCTTCATTGTATCCAATCTGGGTACGAATCCTATATTCCTTGGCACGGTCATTGGAGTACTTTACATATTCCACGTCGAAATCCTTGCCCAGTACCGCAATATAGCTGTTTGCGAACACGGAAAACAATTGATCCTCCGAAATGCCGTCATACGCATTTTTCTCATCAAACAAAAGCATTCTGTCCCGGTCAAAATTACGGAAGTTATCGGTCAGCTCCCCTTTCTTGGGTAAATGCTTATCGCTGTAAAGGGTATGCATAAACTTATAATCCGGATAGGGATAATAGAAATGAGACTCCTTCACCCCACAGGCGTCAAAAATACGTTCCAGACCCTGTCGGCTGAAGGTTCGCACGCCACCTCCGGTGGTATAGTTCTCAATGCCTGTGAAAAATTTGCCCACATGATCTTCTCTGCAGCCTGCAAAATATTTCAGACCGTACTTATTCTCAATGGCAATGATCATTCGTCCCTTGTCCGACAAATGAGCCATCAATATTTTCAGAAAATCCTCGTAAGGCGTATCTCCGCCGATATATCCCTGACCATATTCGAATACTCCAATAAGGCAGATATAATCAAAATCCTTAGGCAAATCCGGCTCGATATCCTTGAAATTGCCCACATGGATGGTGACATTTTCACAATCTCCGTGACGATAGGCATTAATGGTACTTCTCTTGGAAGAAAGGTCCACACAGGTTACACTTTCGGCTTTTCGGGCCAAAGCACCGGTAATGGCGCCGCAGCCGCTGCCCACCTCCAAAACCTTATCCGCCTTGGTCATGGGAATCCAGTCCACAATATTCTCACGCAGGGGTGATAAATGATACAGAATGGGCCAGCTCTTTCGCTCCTCTATTGCCGCCTGATATTCCAACGGATTTAAATTTTTCGCTATATCCAGCATTTCCTCTTCCACAGCGCCGTCGCTGTAAAAGTCTTCGCCGGGATATTTACTGTAATCCAGTTTAATCTTTCCAATCTGATTAAGCATTTACATCCCTCACCATTACTTTCGAGTTCATATCATAATAACCTACTGTGTTCTTGTCCGAAACCACAGTGATATTTAGCGCATCGTACAAACGATGATATACCTCAAAATTGTCACCGTTATAGCCGGTAACGCCCATGGAAATCAGGTATTCTCCGCCCTGAAGACTCATATTCTGGGTAAACGTGATTTCCTTTTCCTCTCCGGGTTTTGCGCTCTCCAGGAAGGCCTTCTCAATCATGGAATTGGTACCGGTAATCTCCGTACCGATTACATTTTTTACCGAAAAAGCAAAGATGGGCGCCGGTATGGGATTGATAAATTTCACTCTCATGTGAAGGGTGAACTCGCTTCCCTTTAAGATGGCGGAGGTCTTTACACCTCGGTCATCGGTCACGTAATATTCCATAATCCGGGCATCTCCGGAACCATATTCCAGGGCATCCGCATTCACACCCTGGGCCTGCTCCTTTGGCTTCGCCTCGGTAGCGTTTAAGTCGTTTTCTGCCTCTTCCCCGTCGGGGAAATCATACTGTCCCACCAGAACCCGCTTATACGCATCAATCATATCTTTGGGAGAACCTTCTCCCAAAAGCTTTCCCTTATTTAAAAGGAATACCCTGTCACAGTACTTACTGATACTACTTAAATCATGGCTGACAAAGACAATGGTTTTGCCCATTTCCTTGAATTCTTCAAACTTGTGATAGCACTTTGCCTGGAAAAATACATCTCCTACGGAAAGCGCTTCGTCCACAATCAGAATCTCCGGCTCAATATTAATGGCTACCGCAAAAGCCAGTCGCACAAACATACCGCTGGAATAGGTTTTCACCGGCTGATAAACATAATCCCCGATATCCGCAAATTCCAAAATCGCGGGAAGCTTGGCTTCGATTTCTTTCTCGCTAAAGCCCATCATGGTACCGTTTAAATATATATTTTCGATACCGTTATATTCCTGATTAAAGCCTGCACCCAACTCCAAAAGAGCCGAGATTCGTCCGTTTACGTTCACCTGTCCGGAAGTAGGTGTCAGGACACCGGTAATAATCTTCAGAATGGTAGACTTACCGGAGCCGTTGGTACCGATAATACCCACTGTTTCTCCGCGATATATATTTAAGTTTACATCGTTTAGTGCATAGTGAAGCTTGTACACCTTTTTGCCGATGCCGAATGCTTCCTTCATACGGTCGCGCAAACGATCGTACAACTTGTAAACCTTATTGACATTTTTGACTTCTATTGCAATTTCTCTCGTTTCCATTGGAGTCTCTCCTGAATTTCACAGATTTACCGTATTATAAAACATCTGCAAAATGCACTTTTAATCGTTTAAAAATCATTGCACCGATTCCAAAGAGTACCATCGTGGCAATCCAGAAATACATGGTGGAAAAGAAATTTTGGAAAAACCATTCCTGTTTGTAAATGGAACTTCGATAGCCGTTTACAATATACACCAGGGGATTAATCTTCAAAATAGTGGTCCACTTTCCGCTTAGGGTATTGATATCCCAAAGCACGGGAGTCGCCCACATACCAATTTGGAGAATAATATTAATAATCTGTGTTAAATCCTTAAAAAACACAACAATCGCACAGGTGGAATAACTAAGCGCCAGTACGAAAATAAACAAACAAAAACTGTAGTAAAAAATCTGCAGAGTATAGAGACTTGGATAGTATCCGTACAATGCCGCAACCACCAATAAAATCAATACAAAGAACGCATGCACGAAGGTGGCCGCAATAATCTTGATAATGGGTAAAATACTGATTTTAAATACCACCTTTTTTACCAGGTAGTCATACTCGCGAAGTGCGTTGGTACCATTATTCCAAGCCTCGCTGAAGAAAAACCAGGGCACCAGGCCCGCGGTCAAAAACAGCACAAAGGGTGCTTCCTCCGTACGAGAGGCAGCACCTCCTAAGATGCGGTCAAATACAATGTAATACATACCAACCGTAACCACCGGCTGAACCAGCGCCCACAAAGCACCCATATAGGAGCCTGCATAGCGCTTCTTAAAATCATTTTTTGCAAGCTTCCAAATCAGATGTCTGCTCTGATACAGTTCTCCGATCAATCCGGTTACACGGTCATACCATTTGATAAATGCACCTGTAGCCACGAAAATCAGCCCACATGTCAGTATTTTTTTGATGAACTCCTCCTGCTGATTCACATCGGGAGCTGTATTATTGTGAAATATTATGATTGCCACCACGATAATCGCACATACTACGAAAATCCCAATGTTACGTGTCTTTGATGCCTTCATATTAGTTCAAGCCCTTTTCCTTTTTATATCCTACAAAGCTTAACTGCTGCTTGTCCTTTTCAGACAATAAAAGCTCCATATCGGGGGTGGTAGGCCACTCTACCGCAATGTCGGGGTCGTTGTACATAATTCCGCCCTCATCGCCGGGATGATAGAAATCACTGCACTTGTAGCAGAACTCGGCATAATCGGAAAGCACCAAAAATCCATGTGCAAATCCCTTGGGTACAAAGAACTGCTTTTTATTCTCCTCGGAAAGTAAAACACCCTTCCACCGGCCGAAGGTTTTGGAGCCCTCTCTTAAGTCAACGGCAACGTCAAATACTTCCCCCTTAATCACGCGAACCAGTTTATCCTGGGGATACTGCCACTGGAAATGCAATCCGCGAAGGACACCCTTCTTGGATGCAGACTGATTATCCTGTACGAATTCTACATCAATTCCTGCTTCCTTAAAATCGTTGTAATTATAGGTCTCCATGAAGTATCCTCTGTGATCTCCGTGAACCGTGGGGGTAATCACCTTTAATCCTTCAATTTCACATGTTTCTACTGTAATCTGTCCCATTTTTTTCTCTCACATTTCGTTTTTTATTATCAATCATACGGTAGGGAACCATGAAGCGAATATTTGTCGCCCTTATTCCGCCTTGGAATAAGCAATATTCAAATTCACTTTCCCCGTAATGCCGTCAATGCTTGCTTTTGAGGTGTACTGCCACATCTGATAATAGCCCTGATACAGCGGAACACTGCGATACTCCGCAAGCCAGATATCGTTTTGTTCTACCCGGGAGGTAATAATTTTTTGATGGAAGAAATTACGACTTCCGTAAATACCCGCCTGATAGCCTTCCTTTCGGATCGTATTGCAAAATGCCTCGGTAATATAGGTTTTCGTGGTTACGTCCAAGGTATCTGCCCGTCCTTTACTTTCCGCTCCGTCCATAATCAGATAGACCGGATAACTGATCTTGTAATGCTCAATCAGAGATACCACCATGGAAGCTTCTTCCACCGCTTCCACTTCGCTGATTGCCTGGGACTCAAAAGAAATACCTACTGCAATGCCCGCCGAAGCAGCTCCGCGAATATTGGTCTCAAACATGGCATCCTCTACCAAAACTCCGGACGAGATGCCCCGATATCCTGCGCGAATGATGGCAAAATCAATCCCTGCATTCTTCACCTGATCCCAGTCAATGCTTCCCTGTCGGGAAGAAACATCCACACCGATTTTTGCCCCTCCGGATACGGTCTGAAGCTTGGTAATTTCCGTGGTGTCCGAATCCAGTAAAGCATCCTGCACGCGATGGTCCTCCACATCGGTGTCCACCTGGGAGGCCTTCTTTATAAGGAGTTCTATATCCTCGATGGCAGAACATTCCACTTTTTCCTTCACACGAATCCTGGTCTTACTGACCGGAACATGATAGCCTTCTACCGGCATCAGCTGCACATAATATTCTCCGGGTTCCAAATCGGCGATATAGATTACACCATCCTTGTCCAGATCCTTAAATTCTCCCTGATCCTCCAGCTTCACGTAAAAGCTTTCGCCGGTAACCGGCTTCCTGTGAATATCCACAACCTGAATACGTAAATCCCTTTCCACGGAGGTCATAATCAGGGAGAGATTGTTTTGTGCATTTGTCTGAGAATCCTCTCTCCAGGATTCATCCGGGTCAAAAAACTTATCATCTCCGAGAAACGCCGACAAATTATTGCCAACCTGCTGGGTCTTTGACGTTTCCTGGGGTTTTTGTGTTTCGGAAACGGGATTGCTGTTTCCGGACTTCTTTTTTCGAGGCTCTATGGGGTTGGTCAACAACACCAGTAACGCAATGAGCAAAATCAAAGTACCGGAAAGTAAAAATGCGAAGCTTTTTCGCTTAGAGTCCATTTGCTACCTCTACAAGATATTTGCCGTAATTGGTTTTCATCAAAGGCTCAGCCAGCTTTAACAGCTGCTCCTTGTCAATAAATCCTCTCTTGTATGCAATTTCCTCGATGCAGGAAATGTAAAGTCCCTGTCTCTTCTGGAAAGCTGCTACGAAGTCGGAAGCGTCCAAAAGAGCATCATGGTTACCGGTATCCAACCAGGCAAAGCCTCTGCCCAAGGTCTCTACGCGGAGGGTTCCTCTGTTTAAGTACTCATTGTTAATGCTGGTAATTTCGATTTCTCCTCTTGCGGAAGGCTTTACGTTCTTCGCAATTTCCACTACATCGTTGTCATAGAAATACAAACCGGGTACCGCATAGTTGCTCTTGGGATTCGCGGGCTTTTCTTCAATGGAAAGTGCCTTGCCGTTCTCATCAAACTCAACTACACCATACTCTCTGGGGTCTCTTACATAGTAACCGAAAATGGTTGCTCCGCTTTCTCTTGAAGCCACCTCACGAAGCACCTTTGAAAAGCTCTGACCGTAGAAAATATTGTCTCCCAAAACCAATGCCACGCGGTCTTTTCCGATGAAATTCTCACCGATAATAAATGCATCTGCCAGACCTCTGGGATATTCCTGAACAGCATATTCAATCTTCATGCCCAACTGGCTTCCGTCGCCCAAAAGTTCTTCAAATACAGGAAGATCTCTGGGAGTGGAAATAATCAATACCTCACTGATACCGGCAAGCATCAGGGTAGATAAGGGATAATAAATCATGGGCTTGTCGTAAACAGGCATAATCTGCTTGGAAATTGCCTTGGTAAGGGGATATAATCTGGTTCCGGATCCACCGGCTAAAATAATACCTTTCATTTTCATTCCTCCAAAAAATTCGTATTATATAAACGCACCTAATGGGAACGATTGGCTCGTCCCCATTTATGGTTGCTTATTTATTTGTTTTCATACATATCGGTGTAGTATTTCTGATAATCACCGCTGGTAACGTTGTTCATCCAGTCTTCGTTTGCACAATACCATGCGATGGTCTTCTTAATACCTTCCTTGAACATGGTCTCGGGATACCAGCCGATTTCTGCCTTAATCTTATCGGGTGCAATGGCATATCTTCTGTCATGACCCTTACGATCCTCTACGTAGGTAATCAGGTTCTTATTGATATGTGCCTTTCTGGGATCGGAATCCGGAAGCATTTCGTTTAAGGTTTCCAGGATAATCTCGATGATTTCGATATTTCTCTTCTCATTGTGACCACCGATGTTGTAGGTTTCAAACAGTCTGCCCTGCTCCTGTACCATATCGATTGCCTTTGCATGATCCTCTACATACAACCAGTCACGAACGTTCTTGCCATCTCCGTAAACAGGAAGATTCTTGCCCTGCAATGCGTTGTTGATCATAAGAGGAATCAACTTCTCAGGGAACTGATAAGGGCCGTAGTTATTGGAGCAGTTGGTAATATTTGCAGGGAAGTGATAGGTATCCATATAAGACTTCACCAGCATATCAGAGCTTGCCTTACTTGCGGAATAAGGGCTGTGAGGTGAATAAGGGGTGGTCTCATAGAAGAATGCGTTATCATCATCCGGCAAAGAACCGTATACTTCATCGGTAGATACATGAAGGAACTTCTTTCCTTCCTTGAAGCTTCCGTCGGGAAGCTCCCATGCAGCCTTTGCACAGTTTAACATAACTGCGGTACCCATTACGTTGGTATTTACAAATACTTCCGGATTACGGATACTTCTGTCTACGTGACTTTCTGCTGCAAAATGTACCACTCTGTCGATATCATTTTCTGCAAAAATCTTTGCAATTGCTTCCTTGTCGCAGATATCTGCCTTTACAAATGTGTAATTGGGCTTGGACTCAATGTCCTTCAGGTTCTCCAGGTTACCTGCGTAGGTCAATACATCCACGTTAATAATACGAATCTCATCGCCGTACTTCTTAAACATGTAATGAATGTAGTTTGAACCGATAAATCCGGCTCCTCCTGTTACTAAATAGGTTCTCATATATTTTCCCTCTCTTTTAAAAAGATATTGTATTGTCACAGAAACAGAAAACTGCTTCTGACTAATAACCCAAATAACTGATATTTAAGTCTACCTTACCGCTGATTCCTCCGATGGTTCCGGTGTCCTTATACTGCCATAAATCATAGTGACCGGTATAGGTGGGCGTGCTGGCGTACTGGGCAAGCCAAATCTTGTAATTGCTCAATTCGGAAACATTGATTTTCTCGGTAAACCAGTTTTTGTTTGCATAAACACCGGGGGTATATCCGGCATTCTTGATGGTTTCACAGAAGGCCTTGCAAACTGCGGTACGGGTCTGTACATCAATCTTGTCGGCACGTCCGCCGCTGGCTTCCACATCGAGGAAAATCGGATAAGAAATCTTGTATTTCTTAATGCGATCCAATACAAACGAAGCTTCGTAAACGGCCTCTACTTCGTCAATCGCCTGGGTGAAGAAGTATACACCCACTTTTAAGCCTGCTGCGGTTGCTCCCTTAATGTTTTCTTCAAACTTGGAATCCTCAATCAGCTGGCCCTTGGAAGATCCTCTGTAACCGCAACGGATAATGACATAGGAAACACCGCTGTTTTTCACTGCATTCCAGTCAATTTTGCCATTCCACTTGGATACATCGATGCCCATGGTTCCGGAACCGGTCACCAGGCTTCCGTCACTGGCAAAGTTGTATTTTGCACCCTGAATGGTCTGCTCTCCGGTGACCTTCTCGCCCTTGGCATCATAATAATATACCTGGCCGTCAATGGTCTGCCAACCGGTATAGGTGGCGCCCATCATGATAAAGAACTGGGTTGCGGTATAATAATCTGCATAAACCGCCTCACGGTACTTTTCGTTTTCCAGTACGTATACCTGATTATTGTTCATGTCCAAAAGCTTGGTCTCGTAATCATCCTTGGGCTGAGGCTTCACGGTTACCGCACAGGTGGCCTTTAATACCTCCTTGGTACCTTCCTCCTCGTAAGTGATGGTCAAAACACAAGAACCGGACTTTAATCCCTTAACGGTAATTTCCTGCTTTTCCACAGTAACAAGCGCTACGGAAACATCGGAGCACTCTACCTTCACGGCAGTGTCCTTGGTAAGAGCCTTTTCAATCTTGCACACCAGTTTTTCCGGCTTATCCACCAGAACAGTCATCTCCTCGTCCACTACCAGCTTACGGGGATCTTCTACCTTCACCTGAATCTCCTTGGTGACCTTGGTCTGCTCGGTACCGTTGTAATAGTTGATATATGCGGTCAGTGTGGTCTCTCCCACGGTAAGCGCCTTTAAGGAAATGACACCGCTGTCATTTACATTCACTTCACCCACATACGTATTACTGCTGAATACTGCATAAGCCAGGGGAACACCGTCCACAAAGCCCTTGGCATCCAGTTTGATATCGGTTGTGGTTCCTACGGAAACCGTACGGGATGCTTCACCGGCATCCACTGTTCCGGAACCCCATACCGTTACTTCACAAGAACCGGAAAGGACAATTCCCTCCCCATTCTCGTCTGTCTTTTCCAAACGAATAATATATCCAATCTGCGTCTTTCCGGGAGCTACACCGGTAACCGTACCGTTCACTCCGTTATTCGATACAGATGCAATTGCGGCATCGTTTCCTACGATTGCAACTTCTTTAATGGTCAATGCCCCGTTTTCATCGGAAGCCTGAATCGTGAAATCCTGTGATGCCCCAACCCAGATTTTAATATCACCGGGAGTTATGGCAGTGGTCATGGACACACTCTCAAGTGCACCGCCAAGTTTTACTGTAGCAGGCTCCGGAATCTGGTCCTTTTCAATCTCCGTGTAAGAATTTGCGGAAGCGGTACTTGTTACAAACTCTACCGTATCCTTGATAGAAGATTCCGTCTCTGTTTCATTCTTCTTGGTATCCTCTGCGCTGACATTGACTTCGCTTTCCTGCTTGATCTCGTCTACCACGTCAACCTTTGCATAGACAATCTTCTTCTTAACCTCTGCAGTTTGCGTAGAAGAAGGGAAAACGTAGTTGGAATACTTTGTATTATCAAAAGCATTCATTTTAATCTTATAATCACCGCCGGTAAGCTCCTTGCGGTAAATGATACCATCCATATCATCATCTTCCCAAACATCGGTGGTTCCGTCCGGTTTGGTAATGGTTACGGAAAAGGGTACGTTGGCAATCAACTTACTGCTTTCCCGGTTGGAAAACTTAATCTTTAAATCCTGTTGTACGGAAGTCAAAGACATCGCTACCGCAATGGTATTCAGGTATTCATTCTCATTGTATCCGGTGGAAGTACCCTGATTACCGGTGGTTTGCTGCTGTTGCTGTTGTTGCTGCTCCTGCTCCTGTCTTTTCTGCTCCTCCACACGGGCAATTACCGCATTGGAAATGGCAGTGATTCCGTCCTCGCCGATCATATCGATTTTGCTGATGCTGTTATCGATACCCGCGAAAAACTCCGAATTGTTAATTTCCTTGGGTTTGGAGAAATACAATCCGGCCACAATCAGTGCCAACGCAACGACGGCCACACCGGTTGCAATGACAATTTTGTCCAAAAATCCTCCGGATTCCTCCTCGTCGTCATCGGACTCCAGTTCCTCTTCCGGGGTTCTTTTTTTCTTGGGCACATCATCGAAGAAATCCTCCTGCCTGGGTGCCGCAACATGTAATTTCGGCAGGGTCTGTGTTTCACCCAATTCTTCCCGGACCTCTTTGTATTCGATCTCACCGGTAAACTCCAGAGCGTCCTGTTCTTCGGGCGCATCCTCTTCGTAATACTCTTCCTCGGTGTACTCGCCTTCCTCGGTGTATTCGCCGTCCTCGTAGTACTCGCCTTCTTCGGTGTACTCGCCTTCTTCGGTATATTCACCCTCTTCGGCGTATTCGCCGTCCTCGGTGTACTCGCCATCCTCGGTGTATTCACCCTCTTCGGTGTATTCGCCTTCCTCGTAGTACTCGCCTTCTTCGGTGTATTCACCTTCCTCGTAGTACTCGCCTTCTTCGGCGTATTCACCTTCCTCGGTGTGCTCACCGTCTTCCTCGTAATTTATATCCTCATCATAATCAAAATCCTCTACAAAGGATTCCTCTTCCGGTACATTTTTATGACCAAATAATTTCATTTTGATTGTCCCTTCAATTGCTTTTCCACAAGCTCTTGTGTATTTACAAGTCAAATTATGCAAAGTTATACGAAATACATTATATCATTCCTGCCTATTTCAGGCAACCAAAATGGGGAAACTTCATAATATCTTAAAGATTATGGCAATATCTGGCATATCCGTATTACCAGCCATAATGATTAAAAGGTGATTTTTTTACCGTGGCAGTGGTTCTGTCCACAACAGCCTGATTTTGAAGGGTTTCCGTGGATGTCAGTAGATTCTCACCACAGCCTACCCACTCCAAATTTTCCAAATCCTTTAAAGGCTGCAAATCGCTGATATAATTATTGGTCAAATCCAGCCTTTGAAGTTTCTTTAATTCCTTGGCAAAGTCCAGATGATCGATTTGATTCCCCCGAATATCCAGCACCTCCAGATTCGGGAAATTGGTCACAAATCGAATACAATCCTTCATAGGAAGGTCCTTCCAATTCTCATAATTGTATTCCCGAATACCCTCTTCCGTATTAAAGGCCTCCCATTCCAGATTCTCCAAATACAAAACCTTGAGACTGGTATTGGTCTGAACCAGATTCAAATCAATTTTTAACTCCGTATTGTTTAAATTCAGTTCCTCCAGATTCGGAATCATAAATAAGGTTTCCGCATCCGCGTCGGTGTTCAAGCTTTCAAAATCAACCTTTCGAAGTTTGTCAAGCTTCGTCAATACCTGAAGAGACATCAGGCTATGACCTGCACCAAGTTTCAGCTCCTCCAGGTTTTTCATGCACTCCACTTCACCGAAATGATAGTAGTTACAACCATACAAACGAAGGTGGGTAACATTGGGGAAATCCTTCAATAATGTAATATCGTTAAATCCTTCCAATGTGAGGGTAGTAACCTTTTTGAGCGCCCGGAAGCTCTCCGGAAGCTCCTGGGTGTAGTAATACGAAAGCATCAACTCTTCCAGCTGCGTCAAATGCACAACCGGTTCATAACTGTCTATCTGATAACAGTTTTCCAGACGAAGAACCTTTAGCTCCGGAACATTTTTTAATTCCTCTACCGAAATAATATCGCAGCTTACCAACGTAAGAGCTTCCAGCTTCGGAATGGATTCCAGGAAACGAATATCCCTCAGATTATCTACGTGCAAATCAATTTCCCGAAGCCAAGGCATTTGGCTCAAAAAAGGAAGTGTCATATAATCATCCGCATCCAAATAAAAGCTTTCCAGGTGGGTCAGCTTTGCAATTGCCGACAAATCCGGATAGGGCAACTTTTTGGCAGAAGAAATATGAATAATAAAGGATAAATCCGTAAGGTTTTCCAGTTTCTCAATCTCACCGATTCCTTTTCCGTCTTCATAATATTTGCAATGCAATTTCTTTAAGTTTTTGGGGTTGCTTAAATTTTCCTCTACCTCAATCGGTGTAAAGTTGCAGCGCAGCTCCTCCAATTTGGGAAATGCGGACAACATGGTGACCTCCGAATGATAAGCCTGAATATGTAACACCGAAAGATTGGGGAAACAGCAAAGATCCTGGTAGTTCACATTTTTCTCTGACGAAATGGTAACGGTCTGAACCTCTCCGCCTTCCAGCTTGTAATCCACCGTATGATAGCTGTCCTGCATCATAAAATGAGTTAGCTTGCCAAATTCCTCCTCCGTTAGTTCGGAAGCTTCTTTCCCATAGACCTTTGCCACGAATTCTTCCATAAAGTCCGACTTTATCTTTCTCGTATTGGTGGTCTGGGCAGATACCGCTTTCCCACCATTACCCTTGCCGGTTTGATTTTTTGTACTTTTGTTTGCGGATGGTATGATGTATCCAAGCATCATACAAAGCAGTGCAATCAGACAAACTGTCAAAACCAAAATTATCTTTTCCCGGTGTAACATGGTTTTTGTCGCATTCGCCACGCTTCTTTTTGGTCCGGAGGATTTGACAGACTTCTTTTTTTCCTTGTTTGTCGCTTCCTTTTTGTCCGGCACCGGCACAATTACGTCCATATCCAACAGATACTGGGCATTACAGTAACTGCATTTATAAGTGCGCAATCCCTTTTTCTTCAGAAGGGCTCCGCAACCGGGGCACTCCATCTTTACCAGTTTTATCATTCCCTACTCCTGTAAAACAGAGAAATCATTCTCTTTTCTATCCTGCAGAAGATTCGGCGTTTCTTCTGCAACCTTATCTGCTCCAGCAAGGCTCCATGGTCTGCGAATAATTCTTCCAGGTGCTCTGTTCTCACTTCATCCCTGCTATAACTGCACTGATTCATCCGTCGGATTCCGGCCTCACCGGGCAGGTTTGCTTCCTTTAGTCGTTCTCCGAATTCCATCAAGGTTTCACCCTCGGCCCGTTTCCGGCCCAAAATAGCCCACAAAGTCTCATTTCTTCCAAACAAGGTAATCAGTTTTTCCCGAGGTGTCTGTTTTTTCCACCGGCGAACCTTTCGTTCCAGATAAATCGCATACACAGCAAAGGCCGATATACAGAATACCAAAATACCAATCAAAAGTGCAACCGAAAAATCAAAAACCGCACTTATAAGCTTCCGAAGCTGTTCCTTCCTGCGTTCCTTGGTCTTAGCCAGCTCCTGCTCCTTCTTTTGTGCCTCCAAAAGCTCCTGCTGTTGTCTTTCTTCCTTTTTTCTCTCCTCCTGCATTTGCAGGTACTCGTCCCAGTTTTGATTTCCCTGGTTCATTTCGGAATAGGTTTTCCGAAATGCCCAGGAAGAAACAGTACGTTCACCAAAGCTTGGAGTCGGCTCAAAGGCAATCCATCCAAGCCCTTCCAGATATACCTCCGGCCAGGCATGGGCCATACCTGCTGTCACCTCTACCGTTTCCCTGCCGTTCACCGGTACAAAGAATCCCTGACACACGCGGGCCGGATAGCCTTCGCTTTGTGCCAAAAGGGCAAATGCCGTGGCATAGTGCATACAATAGCCGGCCCTTGTTTCCAGGAGAAAATAATCCAAAAATTCTTCCTTGCTATCCACCTCCGGGGGGATTTCACCCGGAGACAAGGTATAGGAATAGCCGGAAAGTTCTCTTTCAAAGCATTTCAGGCGAGAATATCCGCTTTCTACGTTCCCTCCCTGTTCTTTCGCCTTTTGAAGGACCTGTTCTTTCCAAGCCTGTACTCCTGCGGAAACGGGAATGGTGGTTTCGTAGGTTTCCTTTTCTTCCTCCTGATTTTCATCCAAAAGCTGAGAAAACAAAGGGTGATCTTTGTTTAACTCTTTAAAAGTCACTTCGTATTCCGTACCGTAATCATAAACCTCACTGCCCCGGGCCTTGGAAACCTCCGGCACCTCTATGGAACAATTGGGCAGAAGAATGGTATCACTGTAAAAGCGCTTATAATACACCCGGATTTTTCGACTCTGCCAATAATCCTGCGCATAAGCGGTTACCCTTTGGATTGCATAATCCATTTCCGCTACATTCATCAATAGATCCTGGTCGGAGACACTTACTGCTTCTCCCCAGGTCCTGCCGTCAAAGCTTTGAAATACTTTGGCACGAAGGTACACCGCTCCTTCCAGGTCGTCCAGGCCCTCTACCTCCAGCATGACGTCCGGCGATTTGGATACGTTTCCCTCCAAATCACCGCTTTGTTCCAGGCTGTCAAACACCTCGTTGTAAGCAAACGCTTTCTTCCAATGCAAGCGTGTCATCCATTTTTCAAAGCCAACCTCAACACCCTGCAGCCTTTCCTGGGCAAGATATATGAAACGATTGGTAATTTTCCAGGAATAGGGTTCGTTGGGCTTTGGCATTACACCGATGAAAAGCGCATACACAAAGAAAACCGGCAAAAGGGTAAGCAAAAACTGCTTCTGTCGTTTCCCCGGATTTTCCTTGTCCCCGGATTTTTTCCAGTACTTTCGGGCAATATGGGCCCACAGATACAGAAGGAAAGCCAGGGTAAATGCGCTTCCCCAACCGGGCAGTCTGTAGGAAAAGAACCCGGCTCCCAAAAAAGCGATGGGCAGTCCCACACTGCACACCCAAAACAGCGCCGAAATTCGCTCCAACAAGCTCCATATCCCACAAGTAGCCAGTGCAATCCACAGCACCTGTAGCAACCAATACCAAACGTTCCAATCCGGATTGGTTTGTGTTCCTTGCATCAGCCAATTCCCATAGGCTCTCCAAAAATCACCGGCCTGGGGAAATCCAATCCGAAGATGAGCAAATAAGACCAATGAAAGGACCAACAAAACTCCCCATGCCTTTCGAATGCCCTTTTGCGCCATACCGAAATAAAAGCAACCAATGACTGCAGCCCCAAATAACAGGTGGCTGATTGAAAACGCTCCGATTCCACATGGATTGGATAGGGCAAAATAGACCGCAAGAAAGAGAAGAAACGTCGATCCTGCGGAGTAGATCATATTACTTGCAGAAGATTCTTTACTGTTTTCCATAAAGCACCTCCTGTTGGATTCTTTGGAAATCAAACTCTCCCAAATCCAAATATTCTATTTCGCTTGTGAGATAATAAACTCTGCAAAGACAATCCTGATTCCGCAGTCGCTCCACTTCGTCCAAAACCGCCTCCGTCAGATGATTCACCACAAAAATCACTTTCTTTTGACCAAAATCCCGGAAGTTGTCCCGGAACCATGAAAGCACCTTTTTCTGGGACTGTTTCTCCTGGAAACCCAGTTTGGAGGTCACTTCATAGATTGTATCAAAATCCCTCATTTGATATGCCGTATACTGTTCAAAATCCCCTTCCTTGGAACCATTTTGCAGGTTAAAGAAGCAAAATGCAGCCTCTTCTCCCTTTTGGATGGTCTCCGTCAACAGTAGCAAAGAAAGCTCCAGCAAGGTATTTTCCTCCGGCAAATACACGGAAGGTTCCTTATCCACCCGGCAGGTATCCAGATACAAAAAGAGCCCCTCCGATTCCTCATCATAAAAGGTACGACTCTTTAATTGTCCCATACGGGCAGACGCCTTCCAGTGAATATGTTTCAGGCTTTCTCCCTCCACATAATCTCTGGCAAAAACATCCGGGCGATTCTTTTTTAATACCGTGTCCTTTTGCGGCTTTCGCTCATCCTCTTCCTCCAGACCGTACTCCTCCAAAGCGGGAACCCTGGGGGATACAATCGCTTCCAACGCCCCCGGAAAAGGATATGCCAGCACAAACACACGGAAAAAATCCGTTAGAAATAATTTTTTTACTCCTACTTTATAGGCCCCTCGGTACTTACAAATCATTTGCGTTTCAAAGGTATATTTCTCCCCCGGCAGTAACTCAAATTCCGCATCCTGGGGAATATCCTGCACATAGGCGAAATCCGAAAATAACTCTACCCGAATACCGGATACCGGCAATTTCCCTTCATTTTGCAGGGTAAAGAAATAACGCACAGGCGTCCCTGCGGTAATGACCCGACTGTCAATGGTTTGGTAGACTTTGACTTGAATCAACACTACCAAAAGATACAGGTAGGAAATCAACGGGTAACACAAAAGGGTAAAAAAGAGTCCGTAGCTTACGCTTCCTCCCCGGAAACTGATAAAGACCAAAGACGCTATGAGAAGCAGGAGCCAGATTCGTCTCCTTTTTTTCATACAGGTACCTTTGCCTTTACAACCAATTCTTTTAATATTTTCTCCGCAGTCAGATTCTCTCTCTTCGCCTTTGTGGTAAGCACCAACCGATGCGCCAACACACGGGATACATTTGCCTTGATATCATCGGGAATACAATAATCTCTTCCCTCCAGGCAGGCCTTTGCCTTTGCGCAGGAAAGAAGCGCCAGATACGCTCTGGTACTGGCTCCCAGGTGGATTCTCTCATCCTTTCTGGTAAGGGTAATAATTTCCAAGGCATATTCCAGCAGTTTATCGGAAATCTCCATACTGCGAACCTTATCCTGCATCTTTCGGATTTCCTGATCGGACAAAGGTTTGGGGGAGCCTTCCGACAAATTCCCTGTCATCCCACCCGGTTCTGTGACCGGCTCTTCTTTTTGGAGCTGTTTCCTGGCAATATCCAGTTCCTTCTCTTTCGCAGGATATCCCAGCGACAATTTCATCAAAAAACGGTCCAGCTGTGCCTCCGGCAAAGCATAGGTTCCCACATATTCCACCGGATTTTGAGTTGCAATGACCATGAATGGTTTGTTCATGGGTATGGTCTGGCCATCAATGGTCACCTGCTCTTCCGCCATAGCCTCCAACAGAGCCGCCTGGGTCTTGGGGGAGGTTCGATTAATTTCATCCGCCAGCACCAGCTGATGCATCACCGCACCCTCCTTTCGTGTAAACGCACCGGTTTGCATCTGATAAACATAGAATCCGGTCACATCTCCCGGCAAGGTATCCGGAGTAAACTGGATACGGCCGAAGTCCAGTCCCGTAGCATAGGAAAAAGCCTTGGCAAGGGTGGTCTTTCCGACACCCGGTACATCCTCCAGAAGAACATGTCCTCCCGCCAGTAAACTGATAAACAAGGATTCGATTACATCCTCTTTTCCGATAAAATCTTTGCCGATTGTATTCAAAAAACGATTGTACAGTTCTTTCATATCCATTTATTTCTCTCCCTCTGAATCATGCTTTCCTAAGGCATATGTAACACCTTTATTTTATCGTAAAATCATCAAAAAAGGAAGTCTCTACCACTCTTCAAAAGTACTCTTATTCTTCCTATTTTGCCCTTTTCATGATATGATGACAAAAGGACGTGAATTCGGTCCGTTTTTCGAACCGGCATTTCGTACAGAAAGAGAGTATCCCCCATGACTGTTTCTCAGCTGATTTTATTGCATCTTACTACCCTGTGCTTCGGCGCCATTATCGGGGCATATTGCGGCACCATTGATTATCGTATTCGGGAAAATTTGCCCTTAATTACAAAAGACTGCTTTTGTCCCACCTGCAATCATGTGCTGCCCGGAAAAGATCAGATTCCGATTCTGGGCTGGCTGATGCTTGGAGGAAAATGTCGCTTTTGTCACACCGCAATCCCGAAACGTTATCCCATTATCGAGGGTGGTTTTTCTCTGTTTTACCTGCTTTCCTTTGTAATTTTGCATCAAAAAACAGCAGCCATGCTGATTCTATGGCTACTGTTTATCACTTCTATTCTTGTCCTTCGAAGCAAGGGGCACGTGGCTTCCTTACTGAAAGGTCTGGGAATCATGTATATTTATCATTTGCTGTACGGCTTTCTGCTCTATATCATTATTTGTGCTTAAAGCCTACCATAATACAGGATACATTATCCCGTTCTCCACGACTCATGACAAGCTGCAGGCATTGCTCACAAGCTGCCTGCATTTGTTTTGAATTTTTTACCTTTTCTGTCAAACCGTAAATATCTCTCACATCCAGATCATGGAACAGACCATCCGATCCCAAGATAAATACATCCTCTTCCATAACCGTTCCCGTCAGACAATTGACCCATAAATCCATGGCCTTGCCCATATGATTGGCCAAACGATTCTTCACGCTTCCGTCCGAACCGGTTTTCACCGATACCTCGTCTCTGGTCAGCTGGCAAAGCTGGCCGCCCCGCAGGATACAAATGCGACTGTCTCCCACATGGAAAATATAATAGTTCTCGTTATAGACCAAAAGAAGGGACATGGTACAACCGATCTGTATCTGGTTCTCTTTCTGAAACAGATACACATTTTCATTGGCTGCATGAACCGCATTGTCCAATTCCTCTACGATTTCGCTTTCCGGAACTCCTGCCGTAAATCGGCGGTAAATCCAGTCAAACCACTGAGAAATCCCCTGTGTGACCATCTCAGAAGCAATTTCGCTGTAATCAAAGCTTCCGATTCCATCACAAATACAGGCCAACGTGAGTGCATTCCCCTGATGTTCCCCCATATGGAGAATGACTCGGTCCTGATTCTTTTCCCGGACAATTCCCTGGCTGGTAATACACCCCGCTACAACCTTCATAAATGCCTTCTCCCCATTCCTTTATTGTGACACACGATAAGACAAATGCTTATTGGTAAAGGTAATGGTATCTCCGGGGTTAATCGGATGTGGCATGTTGGGCATCAACTTCTGTCCGTTTACATAGGTACCGCCCATGGAGTCCAAATCAATGATTCTCCAATAGGGATCTGCCTTCTCAATTCTGGCATGGGTACGGCTCATGAAAGAAAGACTGGAATCAAAGCTGTAGGTAGCCTGAGACATACCATTCTTGTCTTTACGTCCAAGGGTTACGAATCCATTGCTTAAATCCAACTGAATTAAATTGGGGCAATTGTATCCGATAGCGCTCTCGGTAATGGATAAGTACAAACGATTTGGATTGTTATCGGAATCGCTCTCATCAATATCCGTCTTATCATCGCCGAAATATCCACCCGGTGCCGCAGGTTTAAATGCATTCATTGCCGGCTGAGGTTGCTGATTGAATGCCGGCTGCTGAGGCTGGGGCTGGAAGCCCTGATTCTGTACAGGGTTCATCTGAGGTGCTGTGGCACCACCCATATTGCTTACATAAGGCTGTACGGGCTGCGCTGTGGTTGCAGGTTTCTTGTTGCCGCCAAATAATCCGCCACCGCCGAACAGGCCGCCGTTCGATTTTTCTTTTACGGCCTTTTCTTTCTTCTTTTTCTTGTCATCCTCTTCCGGAGCATAACCGCCTAAACCGGCCATAATATTGCCCAAAGGATTCTCTTCTCCAAAGGATGCTCCTGAGGAAGCAGACTGCTGTGCAGGTGCTGCCTGTGTCTGAGGCTTCCATGCATTCTGCTGAGGCTGCTGCGCAGGTGCAGGCTGTGCCTGAGGCTTCCATGCGTTCTGCTGAGGCTGCTGTGCAGGTGCAGGTTGTGCCTGAGGCTTCCATGCATTCTGCTGAGGCTGCTGTACCGGTGCAGGTGCAGGTTGTGCCTGCTGAACCGGAGGCTGCTGATATGCAGGTGCAGAAGCAGGTACATCCCCTTCGCTACCCTGACGAATATAATCCAATAAGCCTACCAGATTGGAGTTTCCGGTTTTTAACACGCGGAACAAATTCATGGTATAGCCGTTGTCATCCATTAATTCGATATTAATGATGAAATTCTCAAAGAAAGCATTGATTGCTTCATCACTGTTTGCATACTCTGCTACCGGAATATAGATGTACTTAATCTCCTGATTTCTGCCAACGAAAATGTACTGTTCATCCAGGTAAATGTTGTGGTAATCCAGGAACCAGTCATTACAGTTTTTGAAAGGAGTAAGCATATTCACCATCAAAGTGATAAAATCTTTTTTCATCATCTTGCGGGGATTATATGCCAGACGAACTCCGGAAGAAAGTTCATAACGCATTTCGGTGCATCCGTCAATCTCCATTGTTTTTAATGGCAATAAAAATTCAGGACAATCCTGCTTCATTACCTTTAATGCAATTTCATCAATGTACTGGTTTTCCGGTACATTCAACTGGGTATAGCTTTTATTTGCAATTACGACGTCATTCAACATATCTGCGTTCCTCCAATCTATTTTTTGATGTAACTGTAATACTTTAATGAAAGTATCAAAACATTGTCCAAAGAATCCACTACAATTGCCTGATCTGCAATAAACGCATTTGCCTGGGCATACTTGGCTTTAATGACCAATGTGTTATATCGATTGATATATCCCCATGCATCTCCGATTTTTACAGCTCCCAAATTGCTGGAAAAAGAACAGGCATCCTCATATTCAAAGGGAACCTTTTCCTCACCCTTCTGATTAATAAAGCCCCATTTTCCTTCTCCGTTGGCTACTGCCACCAATCCGCCTTCCATACCCTTGGCATCCGGGAATCTGGCTGAAAAACACTCTACGCCGTCCTCGCCAATCATGAAATAACCATTGGCATCTGCAACGACTGCATAACCGCTGTTGAAGGCCAATCCGGTACAAGCGGTTTTTACATCGGTGAAAACATAGTCTGTAATATTCTTGTATTCGGCGTCAAGCAGAGCCCATTTATCATTTTTCTTTACAAAGGTCAATCCATTTTCGCTTAAGATAATACCGTCGTATTCCTCATCATTTTTTTCTTTGAAGGTATTGGAGTACAGCTTATACTTTCCGTCCTTTACGCCCACAATACGCTTCCCGTTAAAGCACTCTACCGCGTCCAGTCCGTTTTTGTCTACTGCATTTCGATAACCGTTTCCGTCAATTAAGATGTATTCACCGTCTAATTTTGCTACTGCATAGCTTCCGTCAAAAGCAGTGATATCCTCAAAGCGAAACTCCATGGCCAAACGTCCTCGGTTATTGATGAAGCCCCATTTTTCTCCGTTAAATGCGGGAATCATGGTAGTTTTACCTGTGGAGGGCATCTTCACCGTACTGAAATTTGTAGTGCTTTCGGATACGCGATAACGAATGGATTCGAATAAATCCTTCATTTCCTCATTTTCAGGATAAACCGAAACACCCTTATCCAACAAAGCAATTGCTTTATTTTCACTGTTTGCATCAATGTATCCCTTACTGATTGTGAGATACTCCTCTTCCGAAGCCCTGTCTGCATCAATTCTCTTCGTGATCAGGCTGTAATACTCCTCAATCATTTCCCCATCACGATATACGTCCAACAGCTTTTCTTCCAGCTTATTATTTAAGCTTGTATTATAGGTCAGAGCCTCTTCATACTTTGCCGCTGCTCTTACGTACAGCTTATCCTCCAGAAGCTCCTGTGCCTGTGCATGTAATGCTCTCTGCGCATCTTCCTCTTCATGACTGGTCAGTCCTACGAAGGTCAAAACCCATCCAATTGCTATAATTGCAATGACTAATAAGGTTACAGAACTTTTTGCTGATTTTACAATGTTTTTTTGTTTACTCATCTGTTTATCCTACCCCATCATTAATCTGATAATAAGTCCAATGTATAGAAAAGGCACAAAAGGTATTGCAGTTTCTTTTGTCACTTTTTTTCGAATCAACTGAACCAATGAATAGACCGCACTGGCAACACATCCGTATAAAACCACTGCCACAACATATTTTCCGGTCAAAAACAATCCCATCAAAAGGACCAGCTTTACATCTCCGGCTCCCATACGTCCCTTCGCCACAATATATCCCAATCCAAAGGTCAGAAGACTGAAGATAAATCCAAGGATAATGGAAGGTAACAGCTTTGTAACCGTATCCATCTGATTGACTGCATGAAGTCCTACGATGATAAAAAACAGAAGCACCAGAAGCAGTATGATTTTGTTTGGTACCACCTGTTCCAAAAGGTCGGTGGTGCAGAAAAAGGTTGTACCCACCAACATCACATAGATTAAATCAAAGGTCAAATTCAAGAAGTCCGGCTGACCGCTTAAATACCAAAATACAAAAAGTGCAACCTCACTTAATGCAACTACCACATACTCCCACCAAGCCTGAAAAGGCTTCCTGGTTTGGTTCTCTTCTTTCTTGAAACTGCTTCGATACCAAAGCAATGCTCCACAATAGAACAAAGGCAACAGAAGCATACATACAACAATTGTCACATAATTCATCATGTTGTACCACCTTCTCCACCGGAGCTTCCACCGTCTCCATCACCATCTCCGTCACCGCCGGTTCCGAGAGGTTTTCTGGGGAAATCTCCTACCACGCCATCACCCTCCAGCCATCCGGGAATCTGAACTCTCTGAATGACATGAATGGTATTGTCCTTCATGGGGATTAATTTAAAGAAATATACTTCCAAATCATACTCGCATACAATATCAATTTTATCAAAGGTGGGATCGCTAAACAAATGACTGTTACTGAAATCCAAACCGTCAAAACCACCGATCACACCATACTGAAGCAGAAATTCATCCGCAGAGGGTGCCCCGCTTAACAAACTGCTCTCCAGATTATCCTCCATATTTGCCATGGTCATCCAAGCCAAAAACTGGGTTTTTGCCCACTCCTTACCGGAGTTTAACAACCACATAGATACCGCTGTAAACACTGCCTGGGGATTGCTCACCAGATTCTTGATTCCCTCGGTACCCGGCTTCCAGGCATCCTTTACGTCATTGATTTCGCTCATTCCGTTATTCCATTGGTCCTGAATACCACTCAGCGCACTCAAATCCCCTTCCGACAGACTGCTTGCCGTTGACTGTGCTCCGCTGACCACCGGGCCCAAATCCTTGATTTCACCCACCAGCTTTGTTACGTTTTCCACGTCCGTCTTGATAGGCGCATAGGCCGCCTGTTGGTCTTCATATACCTTTTTATCCGCTGCCTGAATGCCCAGGGCCGAATACAGATAGGTGTAAGCAGAAATCTCATGAGCTGTCTGATACATGGAATATTGAATTTTGTTATGTACCATAAATACATTGATAAAGGATATTAGACCCAATACCAAAAGAATAAAGGGAACCAAGGTCATAACCGCTTCCACGGTTAACATACCTCTTTCTCTGTCCTGTCTTTTGTTTTCCATGATTTAATCCTTCCTAATAACCACGAATCACACTGTATCCAAGTGTTCTGTTTTCCAATGCCTGAATAGTAGCCTCTGTTTCATTCGACAAAAATCTTTCAGCCATATAATCCGGAACAATTACGAAATCAGATTTTACTTTACAGGTAGACTTTACAGCGGTAACGGCATTTGTCATTTTGAAGTTTAGCTTCGACATGGTCTTTCCGCTTTCCGTCTTGGCCTGATTCATATTTAGCGTAATCAAATCCGCTGTTCGATCCATCAAGGTGGAATTGCTTCCTGCCAGGAGCATGAAAATCAGGATGAAATGCTCATAATTCATCTTGAGTTTTCCTTCTCCGTCTCCATCTCCCAAATCTTTTCCGATTAAACTTTCCAGCTTTTCTTTGATGCCCTCACCCAGATCCATAACAGAGGATTTTAAAACCACTACATTTCCACGCATTTTTAAGGTAGTCCAGTCAACCAGAGTCATCATTGCAGCTGCAGCCAGTCTTAACGCTCCGGAAATCAACACATAGGTAACCGGTGCAAAAGGACCGGTAAGTGCGGATAAGGATTCCGCAACCGCATTGATCGCTTCGTTAATGGCGGATATACGGAAGGTAGCAATAAAGTTCGCTCCGGTTAAAATACCGCAAATCAAATTTCTTACATACGCCAAATTGTCAGAAGATTTGTCTTTTCCGGCTACCAGATATTCCATCTCTGCCTTGTAAAGATAATTTACATCACGACATTTTTCGATACGGGTTAAGGTATATTCCTTATATTCTCCCTTATTAACCTCTGTGGATGGTGTGGATTCGCTTTCGGAAGAAGCTTCTCCGTCTTTTTTGCTGTCATCCGGCGGCTGAATTCCCGTTACGCGGGAGGTAAACATTTCAAAGTTATAATCTACCACCATGAATCTGGCCATGGCCTGAGTACCCATACTCTTCAGGGAATCAAAGGATAAACCGGAGCTCATGTAATCGGTGAAGCCCTTTAACTCTTTCTCCGAGCTGGTGGCAACCTCCAATTCCGAAGCGAAGGGCGTAATATCACGAAGACCCATGTTTTTTTCTTCGTCTTCGTTCTTTTTCATTTCCGCTTCTGATTCTTCTTTGGATTTTTTGGCCTCATCCTTCTTGGCATCCGCCTTCTTTTTTCCATCGGAGGTAGAAGATTCATTAAACAGGTTATCCAGCAAATCGTAGAAGTTAACCGCCTGCTCATAACCACTTTCCGTTTTCAAAGTATACTTATTGTTACCATTGATTTTCTCAAAAAAGCTCTTCCACTGAAGGCTTAAATTACTGTTTGAAACACTATCAATGCTTCCGGGCTGTAATTGGCCCTTCTTCATGGATTCCACATAACCGTTAATGGTATCGGTATGGGTTTTAATACTTTCTTTGTTATCTTTATTTTTCTGTATATCATGATTCTGGGTTTCCATGTAATCATACATGGCCATGAAGTCATCACGTGCTGCATCAATCTCTCTCAGTCTGGTGATTTCATCCAGCATTCTTTGCTTCATTTCAGCATCATCTACTTCATTAATACTGTTTTCATATTCCGTCAGCTTGGTGTGAAAATCCTTAAATTCCTTGTCCACCTTTTCCGCTTTTGTCTTTAAATCATTGAGTTTACTTTCCGCATTGGTAATATCAATTTTCTTTCCGGTAGTGGTAGCATTGCTGGTAGCCGCTTTTTTTAAATCGGTAAAAGAACCCGGAATGGAATTTCCGTAGTTGGCGATATTGTTATCTGCCAAATACCAATCCACATAATCCTGCTGCTTTTCTGTCAGTTCATTTAGTTCTTCCTTTTCTTCGTCCTTCTTTTTCTTTTCATTTCGTTTCTTGATTTCTTCGTTCTCTCGGTATAATCTTAAGGCTTCCTCATAAGCCTCCTTATTTTGGGTAATATCCCAGAAGTGGGTATATTTCTCCTCTTTGGACTTCGCCTTTACCGCATCCACATAAGCCTTGTACGCTTGTTCTCTTTCCTTGATGAATTCCGGATACTCCTTAATATCTCTCAGAACATAATAATAGTTCTGAATTGCCTCCATCAGGTCTTCACATTTATCCGTTAATGCCTTACGCTGATCTGCACACTTATTCTCATCTTCCGTATCTTCAAAACCGCTTAAATTCTCCAAAATATCCAGATGATTTAACAAAGACTGCACAATACGATACTGCATGAACTTACTGATCTGTGTCATCAAAACATTGGGATTGCTAAGGGTAGCGCCATCAACTGCTTCTGTTTCAAATTCCACCTCGATATTGGCATAAGGCATAAACTGTCTTGCGGTGGGTGCTGCGGTGAAAAGACCACCACTAATTATTTTCTGACCCTTATCATCGCCCACGGGGTTAAAGCTTAAAGTGGAACCGGTAGCCAACTCGGAGGCAATCGTCGCCAGGGTATCTTCCTGGGTCACTGCGTACAATCCATAGATATCCTTCAAAACATTGTCATAGGCCGTCAACACCGCTTCCGCCTGGGCATCACTGGCCATTGCAGCCTGCGAACTGTACATTTGCATACGGGATACATCTACAAGTGTACCGGTAATCACAACAATCGGAATCATCAGCATGCATACCATTACCGTAATAATACCTCTGCCATCCGCTCTTTTTTTCAACAAACTTTTCATAAACTTCTTCATTTATTCGCCCTCTGCTTTCAGACCCAATGTACTTGTAATCTTTCCATATACCTCGCTGACCTTATCCTTAAATTTCAACGCAAAATCAGCAAGCTTTGTGTCCGATACCAGATCAATTGCGAAATCAATATTTCGCATGGTTTGGTCATGATCCACGACAGCAACCTTGGCATTCGCCCAAATCTGATAGGTATTTTTTTCGATTCCAATGAAACTGAAATCCAAAGGCAACTCAACGGTCTGAACCGCAGTAGCCTCAAATTTATCGGAAAGGATACCGTTTTTGTAGTATACCTTAATTTCCAAATTATCACTAAACAACATATGTCCTGCAACGGAATTAAAATATTTTTGAAAGGCCTCCTGATTATTCAAATTCTGAGAGTCCCCAAACTTTCCGCCGTAGGGATTAATCACTTCATCGGCGCTGTAGGAATTACCGGCACCGATTTTACTGCTATCTGCCGTACTGAAGGTTACTTCCCCTCCATCATTTCTCTTTACATAATCATCTGTTACACAATTCTTGTAATACACCACGCAGGTCTCAAGTGCAGACTGCAGGTTCGCCTTTTGGAACATAAACAGGGACAGATACAACAAAAGACACACGCTAAGAATGGCCAACGGTAAAATAAAAGTGGCTTCAACTTCTACAGATCCTTGTTCCTTTCTCAAATGATTGTCTCTCATTGCATCTATCCTCCAATTTATGTAATCAACTACTGAAAGCAGACTTTCGCAATCCGCTTTGCTTCTTGCTCATGAGCACAAGCTACTTTGTAATTTGCGTTCAATTATAATTCTTTGTCACTCTTGGTCTTTACTTCGGTACCGAAAATGGTATCCATAATTCCGTTTAACCACTCGCTCAAACGATTCCAGAATACACCGATAATCAATACAACGATTAAAAGAATGATGATGGTAGCTACTACGTTGGAAACGCCCTGCTCACCTGTGTAGAAATCCTTTACGCTCTGCTTTGCCTTCTCGATAGCGAGAGTGGTCTTAGTCTTTGCAGAAATAATCATCTGATCTAACTTGCTCATTTTAAAATCCTCCTCCATAAAGTATGAATCTATTATTATCCTGCCTAAATACTGAAGCCAAATACAGCAGGAGAATAAACAACAACACGGCCAATCTAGAAATTAAATCCGGACATGGCGGGTACAATAATAACCACCAGAATTCCCACAAACATCAGCATGGTAGGAATAAACAGCTTGGTCTGAATGGTCTCACCCATTCGACGTGCGGAGTGTTTCTTTTCCAGCCAGCACTCTGCATTGATATTACGGAAATCCTGTGCCAAATTGGCATTACCGGAAGAGTAACTCTTGGCAATAACGGACACCATTTTATCTACATAACGGTTATCGCATCGACACTGCAAACGGTTAAATGCTGCAGATACGGTTGCAGACTGATTAATTTCCTTGATAACCTTTCGAAGCTCCTGATACATCAAGGTATCGCCGCTGTTTGCAGCTTCGGTAATGGCATTGGTAAGGTTCATACCTGCTGTAATCAAAAGCGCAACCTTGGAGATAACATTGGGGAAGTCCAAATCAACTGCTTCCTGTCTCTTCTTTGCCTTGGACTTCAGATTATCGTAAGGGATAAATCCTGCCAAAAGCGGGAGAATGAGTCCAATCGCGCCAAATACCACCAGCTGGAAGGTCTCCAATTTCATAGCTACCGCAACAGCACCCAGGGTACAAGCAATAATCACACCCAAAACCGCAAATGAAATCAGGTTGGATAACAGGAACTTCGCATAAATCATAGAATTGGAAACGGTTCCGGTTTTCTGACCTTTCTCAATTTCGATGTAGCCGGTGTGTTCGCACTCTTTGCTCAGCTTACGAATCATATCGCTGTTGGCATCCAATTCTTTCTCTTTCATAATCTGATAACCAAACAGAGAAATAACATCCAAAACATCCAGCTTACGACCATTCATATACTTCGCCTCGGTAGCCGAATAAGCGGCAATCTGCTTGTCCCATTCCTTTACCTTCTTGGCTACGGTCTTTTCGCTGATTTCATGATACTTATTGTACTTAAATAAATATGCTTCCTTCTTCTCTTCCAGAGTCTGTCTGTCGAAACGACTGGTCCAACCTTTGGATAAAAGAATTTCGGCAATTGCCATATTATCGGCTTTTACCACCTTTGAAATGAAGAAAATACCAAGGGCAGTTGCAATACCCATTAATACGAATACGATTAACATAACTGTCCCCTCCTTATACTTCGATTTCGGTTGCCTTCACGGCAATCACGTAAGATGCAAGTGTACATACAAGACCAAAGGTCGCTGCACATCTACCAACAAAGGTAGTAAATAAAGCACCCAAGAATGCGCTACCCATTGCTGACATAATGACAATCAATACCAAGGGTAATACCAGCATGGTATAAGCCTCGGACTTGGCAGAAGAAATGGTGGTTTCAATTTCCATGGTGATCTCCACCTTATCCTTGATAATGTCATGCGTCTGGGAAATAATGAAACCGAAATCACTGGTTTTTCCTTCGATCGTAGCATAAATGGTAGCAAAACTGATGATATCATCGATTTCACTACGCTCTCCCAATTCCTTAAAGCCCTGCGTCATGGGAATGGCTGCTGCCTGATAATCACTTACAATTAACTTAATCTCTCGTACGATATCCGCTTTGTCATTGTAAATGGATTCCAAGTCCGGGATGGCGTCCATAATTGCATTTTCCATGGAACGTCCGGAACCACCACTGATGGAAATGGTGATAATTTCCAAAAATTCCTTAAACTGCAAACGGAGCTGTCCGCGGCGCTTCTTGGCTACAGACTTGGCATTATTCTTTTCCTGAAAGTAGCCTAACACCAAACCGCCGATTGCTGAAATAATCACGGAATGATAATAGATATAAAAGATAACCGCAATGGCAGCGGCAAACCCAATGTAGGACAGCACGTGCTGCGCCTTGGTCATGTTATCTTCATAATATTTAATTCTTACTTTTTCTCTGCTATCATTTGAGTGCGCCATCTTCGTCCTCCAAATAATCATAAATTCCGGCAAGAATAAACTTATCCTGGTTTAAAATCTTATTGTCTGTACGTGTCAATCGTCCTACTACCTTACGAAGTGAGGTGTGCTCCTTATCCTCCACAAACTTGTAAATGGGATTGAGCAAAACACTGTTGGTTTCCTTGTCGTAGCCCACCACTTCGGAAATCTCCATACACTTACGGGAGAAATCACGCAGACGGGACAAATGCACGATATAGTCTACCGCAGTACCAATCTGCTGACGAATTGCCGGAAGGGGCAAATCCGCGCTACCGGTAAGTACCATGGTCTCCAGACGGCTGATCATACCTTCGGGAGAGTTGGCATGTCCGGTAGACAAGCTTCCGTCATGTCCGGTGTTCATGGCCTGCAACATATCCAGCGCTTCCTCACCACGAACCTCACCTACGATGATACGGTCAGGTCTCATACGCAGGGACGCCTTAATCAAATCACGAATGGTAATTTCGGTTGCTTCCTTGGAGTTTGCTTTCTTGGTCTCCATACGTACCAGGTTGGGTACATTTTTAATCTGCAACTCCGCAGAGTCCTCGATGGTGATTACACGCTCATGAGGCGGAATAAAGTTTGACAATGCATTTAAGAAGGTGGTCTTACCACTACCGGTACCGCCTGCCACGAAAATGTTGTGACGGGAACGAACCGCTTTCTCCAAAAAGTCCGCAACCTCCGGGGTAATGGACTGATATTCCAAAAGCTTCTGAATGGTCATTGCCTGCTTGGGGAATCGACGAATGGTGACCGTTGCGCCGCTCAGTGCAACCGGCGGGAATACAACGTGTACACGGGAACCGTCCTCCAAACGGGCATCTACGATAGGATTACTGGAGTCTACGGTACGGTCCATCTTACTTACGAATTTCTGTACAATACGCTTCAAATCCTCATCATCTTCGAAATGCTCTTCCAAACGCATCAGCTTACCGGCTTTTTCCACGAAAATCGTATCAAATCCGTTAATCATAACTTCGGTGATATCCGGATCGGTAATAATTTTACCTAAGATACCCAAACCTTCCACGGATTCCAAAACCGTATATTTCAAACTGCTTTTTTCACGGAAGGACAGCTTTTGGTAATAGTGATAGCGGTCAATATCATTCTGAGCGGACCACTGAATTCGCTCTGCAAGAAGCTCATTGATTAACTGCTCAATTTCGTCATCGGTATACTCTCTGACACGGCTCTTTTCCTGGATGACCTGTTTTAGGGCAGTGACCTCTTCCATAAAATAATCTTTTTCCATTGTCTACTCTCCACTCTTTAGAATAAACCATCCACAGCAACTTCATTATTGGTATTGATAACCTGTACCATATTGGTAATCGGTAAGTTACCGTAATTATGTACAAAGCCCACACAAGGCGCTTCCAATTTCTGACTGAAACCAATATTGTTTTCGGCGAAATTGCATACGCGATACATCTTCTTTCCGTAGTCAATGACAACCGACTGGTCCGCAAAGTATTCCATCTTCTGAATTTCCACTTCACCGGGCTTGTCCACGATTACAATGGAATCTGCCACTTCCATGGTCGCACTGACGATATTATCCATAGCAGAGCTCAAATCCACTACGATTACATTGTAAGCACCAAGCTTTTTGATTGTCTCCAGGAAGGAAATCATGTCCTCCTTCTTAACCGCAAAATAATCTACATACTTGGTAAAGCCTTCGATGTAGTACATGCCCTGAAGTCCCTGCTTTGCAAGACCCTTTACCTTCAGCTCGAAGTTTACATTACGGTCCTCCATCGCCTCCAACAATGCGGTAAGACCCTCCTCCACGAAAGGATTTACCTGGTTGGTACTGCTAAGCTGTTCCGCATTTAAGAACAACGCCTGCTTTCCAAGATTTGCAGCCTTTGCCGCAATGGAAAGTCCGATGGTGGTTTTTCCGCAGCCGCCCAAAGGAGAATATACGGCAATAATCTTTGTATTCTGAGACTGATCCAATCCAAAGGAAATGCCTGCTTTATCCGCAAACAGACGAACGATTTCCTTGTAGATGTTGCTGATTCTCTGATATTTGGAAATCTTGGCTGTATCCAAATACATTCCCAAATTGCTACAGTCATCATGATAGAGACAAATGGGAAGCTTCGCCTCTGTAAATGCAATGCGACGATCACATAAATCCGCGTCAAAGAGAACCACATCGAAACGCTTCTTTACGATTGCGTCCTCCAAATTTTCCGCATTGGTATAAACATAAATTGATAAATCATTATACTGCTGCAATACCTCTCTCAATCGATCGGTATAATCTCTGTCCTTATCTGCAATTGCAACTGAAATATTCATAGCTACCTCCCGTATTTACAGTTCCACACTCTTAGGGGAACCGGACTGATCAAGAACCACATAAGCGCCTGTATTGAAAACAACCACACATCCATCCTCCACCTTGTAGATGCCATCGATGACACCTTCCAGGGAAATTTCAGTGGTCATATTTTCACGACTTCCGTAAAGCTTATTATCACTGGTTAACAGGAATAAACGATCTCCCACCAAAACCATATCCGCGATGGTGATGTCCGGCTTATATTTCTGATAACCGTAATTATCCGTTACCAGCCATCTTTCATTAAAGCTATCATAATAGCTTGTAGATCCCAAGTATCCGTCCGTGGTATAGTATACCGCTCTTCCTTCCTGTACCGCAAAGCAGGCTACATTCTTTGCAATGCTTTTCCAGTTGGGATTACTTACATAATAATCAGCGGAATAATAGTTGTTACTCTGTGACTGATACAGTTTTCCGTCAGCTGTCAGAATGTAGATGATATTTTCATCGCAAACCACATTCAGAATCGTACCGAAGCCGGTTAATTTGCTCCAGCTGCTCAGTACTCCGCTTCCTGTCACATAACCGCGGTTTTCGCCGGACACCCAAAGGTTTCCGTCGCCCGTCAGTGCAAATAGGGTTGCCTGAGTACCTGTTACCTTGGCCACATTGGAGATTTCCGTAATTTCTGTCCACGCACCGCTTGCAATCATTTCTACGGTACCGTTGGCTTTCTGGCCGCTTCGGTTACTGCCTGCCAGGTAGAGAACACCCTTATCATCCACGATAGCACTGGTCGTACCCGTGGTAAATACACTGTAAGGTGTCTTGGGGAATGCAATGGAAAGGGTCTGGGGCTGTGTCTGGTTTACGCCCAAATTCTGGTCGGTACCGAGAGCTCCCAAAACATTATTTCCTCTTCCCTTCACACTGCCATTGCTGATACTAAGCTGAATGGAATCCTTATTGGCATAGCTGTAACGACGACGAAGGAGCTCCACCAATATCTTGCGATACCACTCATAGTCTGTATCCTCATCGGAAATTTCGATGAGCTCGTCTACCAGACGAATGGCTCCCGACAGATCACCCATTGCCTCTTTGATCTCGGCACAGGTGCGAAGCACTCTGGTGTTTTTGCTGTCGGTCAATCCGTCTGCGTAAATGGACTGGGCCATATCATAATCGCCTTTTTTTGCATAACATTGCATCAAACCGGCCAATGCATCCTCATTGGTAGGATCAATCATAATAACATTACTGTACGCCGCAATGGCCTCATCGTAATTTAAGCTGGACAGATATTTGTCTCCAAGCTTTAAATCCGAATTGGTTCTCTTTCTTCCGGACAGGAAGAAAATTACTGCTGCCACGACAATCGCCACAAGGACGGCGGCAATTGCAACAATCACAAAAATTTTCTTTGACTTACTCTTTGTTTCCATGCCTGCCCTCCTTATTTTTGATTCAATGTGCAGCCGGAGCCGTTAATCGTACCCACTACCTTACCAATTGCCGAATAGCTTCTGCCTCCGTTAATCAGCTGAGCATCACTATCCACCAATATCATAACACCATCCATGACAAATTCACCGGTTTCGCCCCAGTTCTGATAACGGGTCGTATTGATTGTGGCTTCGGAAGGGGTTACTTTCTGAAGCACCACCAGATTTTCGGTGGAAGCATTCAGGGATTCATCCGAACAGTTGTCCATACCCATATCGTAATTGTAGAAGCGAACGCCCTGCAATACCCTGGTTCCATCCGGAAGGATGTACATATTGTTTGCTTCAACCAGTACCGCACCAATTCGCATAGCAGGTCTTCGGATATAAGAATTTTCCTGATTATCATCATAAATCAATACTGCATTCTGCGCAAAATACTCGGAGCCGTCTTCAAAGGTGAACTTGGCATCAAAAAGACCGGTTGAAGTCAAAGGATCCATTTCAATGTAAAGACGATCTTCGCTTCTTCGGCCATCCGGATCGGGTTGATAGGTTCTTCCCGCAATCGTTACGGATACCACCTTGTCCATCTTCGCACCGGTAAAGGTAATTCCCACTTTATCCTTTTGCTGGGCTCTGCGTTCCATATCATCCAAAGCAAGTACACGGCTGTCGGAAATACAGAAACCGTCCGCATCATTTGCAATTGTTTTTTCTCCCTCACGGTAAACATACTTTTTGGAAGAATCATATCTGTTGGAATGAATAAAAATATATCGCTCCGGCTCGTCTAAGTTTTCCTTAACGGTATATACCACCTGAACACTGTTTCCGATAACGGCGCCTAAGCTTTCATAAACCTTTCCAAGGTCCGCTGAGCTGGCTGCCAGGGTAAAGGTTCCGGAAGTGGTTTCTGCAATTCTGGACAATACCTCTTCCTCTACATCACCAAAGCCAACCGTGAAAATCTTAATGCCTCGTGCAGCAGCCTCCTGAATCACATCATCACTTACACCACACTGACCGTCGGTCATCATAATAATGTTTTTGGCACTGGTTGCACCTTCCAGGGCTTCCATACCGATTTGGATTGCATTGTCAAAATTTGTACCACCGTCTGCATCCAATCGGTTGGCCGCATCCACAAACTTGGTCAGGTCATGGGATAAAGGCGCTACAACGGAGGCACTGCTGTCAAAGTCAACCATGGCAATTTCGGAATTACCGGTCATGGTGTCCGCAAAATAAATCAGGGATTCCTTGGCATCCTGAATAGCCGTACCGGACATACTGCCGCTGGTATCCACCAGGAAACAGATGGAGGAGGTAGTGCCTTCTGCCATTTTTGCCTTATAGTCTACAGCTGCGTGGGTATCCTTCATTTCGATTTGTCTCTTATGTACCAAATCGCTTAGGATTTCCTCGCAAGCATTCACGGTAAAGCTTATCTCAGGGAATTTGCTTGCATCCACATTGGAAATATAAATACCGCTGTTAGCGTATTTATAACCGGATACAAACTCGCCCACCAGATCTGCTGCCAGGTCTTTTCGACCGTAGCCGTACACGTCGGAAGAACTGCAAATAACCACATCTCCCGTACTGATATTTAACATCTTTTCAATGGTTTCAATGGCCAAAGGACTGGTAGCCGCTTTGGTATCTCCGTTTTGGATCGAAGCAATGACGTTAAAGCCCTGCTTAATCTTTTCGTTGTCTGCCAGGTCAACCTTGTAGGAATTGGAGGTCTTTGCCAATTTTTCCAAGGCCTCATCACTTTTACCCACTGCATACAGAAGCTTGGTCTCTACCAGGTCAGCCTCCAGCGAATGAATATCCGCAATGGAATTCAACGCTTTATAAGCGGTTACATTCTCTTTCTCCAGATTCAAAAGCTCCAGTTCCTTTAACTGTTCTCTTAATACCTGACCCAACTGATTTCGTTTATCGTCATCCTTTTCGCTGTCGATTTTTAACTGTATCGTGGACAAACGGTCCTCGCCCTTCTGAATTTTCTTATTCAGGGACGCAAATTCCTTTTCCGCGGTAACCGGATCGTATTCCTCATCCATGGCCAGATAAAACTGCTCCTGGGTAATGGGATTTCCGGAATAAGCCGCTCTTGCCACTACATCCGCCAGAAGCAAACGGTTGTCCTCAGAGGCACTTTTCTTTACCAGGGAAACCGCCTGATCAAAAGCAGACTGATAATCTCCGTTGGAAAGAGCTACACTGAGTTCCAGGTAAAAACCTGCCTTTTCGCCACAAAGCTTCTCATAGGATTCCTTATCTTCATCGGAAAGATATCCGTTAATCATGGCATCCTTTTCCAACGTAAACTGCAAATCGTACTTGGCGAGACGTTTATCGGAAATGTTCATCAGGGATACGATTTTATTGATTACCGCCTGGTAATTATCGGAGGACTGTTCGTTATTGTCGAAATAATTAACAATCAGCTCCTTCGTATCATTCAGCTTATAATTCTTACGAAGCATATCCACCTTAATCTTGCTAAGTGTGGTATTTCCGCTCAGTTTATTCTGCAAAACCTCTGCACAGTCACTGGCAAAATTCAAATTCTGCTTGGAGGTCTTTTCCACCTTATCCAGATAGGCAGAAGCCATATCCCGGTTATTTACGCCCAAATATTCCAGTGCAAGATAAATATTCTTTTCCGCACGATTTCTGGTCCCTATGGACTTTACCAAATAAACCGGCACCACAATCGCCGCGCAAAGAACAAGGATTCCAAGTACAATCAAAAAAGCAACCGGTTTTTTCTTTGGTGACTTTACTACTGCCTCTTCCGTTACGGGAGCAACAACAGGAGTCTGTTCTTGTTCATTTTTCTTTTTCTTACTCATGTCATTTCCTCCTTACGAAATTTTTTCTCCGCATTCCATACAGAACAGGAAGCCTTCCTGCAAAGCCGTTCCGCACTTGGAACAGAATTTCGCGGTGGGAGCCTGCATTTTGACAGGTTCTTTGGGTACCTCGGGCTCCTCTTCCAAAATCGTTGCATCCTCATCAACCACGGAAGCTTCGTTTACTTCCTCCGTAACCGCTTCCACGATTTCCTTCGCTTCCTCTACCGCCTCCTGTGCAGCTTCCTTTGCTTCTTTTGCTACAATAGGGGCAGACAGCTCTTCCTTTTGAGGCTCCTGCTTCGTATCAGTAGGCTGGGCCTCCGGTAACACTACGGGCTTGGCAAGAACATCCGCTGCGGTAGTCGTAGGCTGAGCCGTTGTTTCAGGGGTTTCTCCTGCTTTTTTCGCTCTGCTGACAATAAATAAGGTGATGGCAACCACCCATCCGATTCCACCCACAATCAAAATCGGCAGATAGGTATTCACCAACAATTTACCCGTCTTATAGGACAAAAGATAAACATTTAAGCCTCTTGTCATAAAGAAGGCTATAAGACCATATGCAGTCATCACAAAAGAAAGAAAACCAACGAAAATAGCAATCCAAAAACTCTTCTTCATAAGGACCTCTCACATTTCAATAATAAATAAAGGTACTGTTTTCCCAAATCTACAGGGAATTCATAATTTTATCCAGCATTTTCTTGCGTCGAACATCAAATACCTTCATGGCGATTAACACAATAAGAATACACAAAACCGCACCGGCGATTCCGCCGTAAAACATCATTTCACCCATGGTAAATTCCATCTTTTCTTCTCCTCTTAATGCAACCAGCCGGTTTCGATCAACGTGTTACGGGATTTTTCCAACAACTGCATCTCCATATCGGAATCCATGCTGGCTCCGGTCGCCTGGAACAAATCCATAGCCTTCGTGTAATAATCCTGGAAGGTCAGGTAGCTTCTGGAACCGGTCTCAACCGCAGACTGCTTTTCCAATTCCAAAAAGGCCATACGCTTGTACACCTGATAATTTTCACCAAACTTCTCCAGCACCTCCTGATATACCAGCTCACTGAATTCATATTCCTGTAAACTGCTGTAAATCAGGGCCTGATTCATGTAAGTACGGAAGGTACCCCAGCCCATTGCAATGATTTTCTCACAAGCCGCCAATGCGGTTTTGGAGTATTCCGAATCTTTGGAAAGGGTAGCCATTAAGGTATTGGCTTCCACCTGTCTCTCCAAAATCATGGGCAGATAGCTTTCCTGTACCTGCTTTGACGCATCCTCCAGCAAAATTACATTCTGAAGCACCAGCTCTTCGTTTTCAATATAGCCTTCGGCATTCTGGAATACATCGCTGTACATCATAAAGGCACGAACCTTGAGGTAGTCATCCTTTGTGGAAAGGATACAGCTTTCGAATTCCTTGACAGCCTCCTCCATTTTTCCGGTCACGGCAGCAAGTTCACCCTTCATGAGACTCAGCTGATCTCCGGATACACCTTTCTTTTCTGCCAAATCAATCACCGCCAGGGCTTCGTCCACCTGGTTGTATCTTGTCAATGCAATGGCATAATTGCAGTAATACTCCACATTGTCGGGATGGCATCCGATGGCCTTTCGGTAATACTGGGCCGCACCCTCGTATTCCTCCAACTCAAAGCAGCTGTCTGCCGCCAGATAATAGAGATTTCCCAGAGTACCTTTGTCATAAAGGCCTTCATCCTCCAAAGCCTCCGTTAGCACATAGCTTAATGTGCCGGAATAATCCTTCTGCTGATGCAGTTCCAATGCCTGCTCGTAGTAGGTTTGCGCCTTCTCCTGGCCCATTTGCTGATAACCCAGATAAGCCACCACGCTGCTGACGCCTGCCAGCACCACAAAAATCAGGCAGAAAATAACCTCTCTTGCAAATAAACGTTTATATCTGCGATCCTTCTTGGCCAGGGAATTCAAGCTTCGAAGCATCTCGGAAACGGTCTGGAAACGCTTTTCGGGTGCCAGACACATGGACTTGTCAATTACATAAGCAAGACCCTCGGAAACCTTAATGCCGGTCTTGGAAACCGGTATCTGCTTGGTATAATCCGCATCAGGCTTTTGACCCACCAAAAGGGGATACATGGAAGCACCGATACTGTAGATATCCGATCTCTGGTCAATTAAAGCAACCTTGACAAATTTGGGGCTTTCCTGTCCGGGAACGGGGCTTTGGGTAGTTTCCGTTTCCTCTCCGATTTGGGTTCTGTCATCATCGATTTGGGTTTTGTCATCATCAATTTGCGTTCTGTCATCATCAATGATGGTACGATCTTCGTCAATCAAAGTCCGGTCATCATCCGGTGCGCCAACGGTCTGTGCCGTAGGGGCAGAAGCCACCGGCCCATTTCCCATAGCTTTTCTTCTGGCTCTGTTTTCCATGGCTGCCTGTGCCTGCTCCGGAGAAGCATAGCACTTGGTATAGGCAATAAATTCCTGTTGGTCGGAAAAACCGGAAATATTAAAATCAATCAGCACGATATTATCTTCCGGAGTCAGCATAATATTGCTGGGTTTAATATCTCCGTGAAGAATGGGTGGCTTTTGTGCGTGGAGATATTCCACCGCCTCACAAAGCTGCTTTGTATATTTTGCCACCTGGGTAGGTGTGAATTTTTGTCCATCTTTTAGGCAATCATCCAAAGACTTACCGGGAATAAAGTCCATAACCGTGTAGATGACTTCATTGCCCTGTTCATCCGTATCCTCTACAAAGTCAAAAACCTGGGGAAGAGAAGGATGATGAAGATTTTTCAGAATATCCACTTCCGCTCTGGTATCCAAAAGCTTCTTGGCACTGGTCTTCATCTTCTTTAAGACAACGTTTTTCTGCAGTCGGTTATGATACGCCAGAAAAACCGTACCGCCGCTTCCGGCACCTACTTCTCGGATGATCTGATATGTATTTTGAATTCCACCTGTTTCCAGCATATTTTTTGATTCCTTTTTATACAAATTTAATAATGTCTTTAAACCAATTTAATATTTTACGCTTTTCTATGTCAAATATCAATATTTTTCGGCATTTTTCGGCAAAAAAGAACTGTTTTTACAAAACAGTTTGCACATTTGGACAGCATGCCTTCAAAACGGCTTTCTCGGTCTCTCTTTACTTTCCCCGCCGAAAAAGGTATAATGAGACAGCGACATGGACATGCATGAATTCCCCCGAAAACAGGGAAACTATACAGAGAAAGAAAGATTGGAGATTGCTATGGCAAACATAAATAATACCGACGAAGACGATTTGTTGGATTTGGAAGCAGAATACGGCTCTTCCTTTGAGGAAAGCCCCCGAGAGAACAGAAAAACCGGAAAGAAAGACACCGATGAAGGCAAGACAAGCATCGGAATGAAAATCTTCCATGCCTTGGTAAACGTACATGTACTATTGCTTTTGGTTATCATTGCCCTTGGATTTATCGGAATCAGTCGCTTCAAAAACTGGGGCACCAAGGTGGATTTAGCCGAATTTTTTAAGCACAATGAACTGGTGGTAAAAGAGGACACCCTGGATCAGATTCTTCCCCTTTTGGATGAGAACGGACAAATCATTCGTCCCGGAGAACATCCCACTATTTTGTTTATGGGAAATGCTCCCTTCGCCGATGACAGAGACAGCGAAGACGGTCTGGTAAACATGATTGCCAAGGAAGCGGGTGCAACTGCCATCAACTGCTCCATCGCCGGAAGTACTTTGGGAATCACCAGCCCGGAACCGATTCTGAATTTCCGCGAATACCCCATTGACAGTTTTAACTTCTACTGGATGTGCCACATGCTTTGCAAGAGCAATCTGGCCTTTATTTACGAAGATGCCAAGGCAGCCTTTGGCGAAAATGTTCCCGAAGGGGCCGACAAAGTTTACGAAACCGTACAAAACATTGATTTAAATACCGTAGACGTATTGGCGATTATGTATGATGCTTCCGATTATCTGGAGGGCAATAAGGTTTGGGACGAAGTGAATGAAACCAATATTTCCACCTTCGTAGGTAACCTTTGCGCCGGCATTGATTTGCTTCAGGAAAAATACCCCCGTCTCCGTATTATCGTAATGTCTCCTACCTACGCATATGCAATTGATAAGGATGGCAATTACGGAAGCAGTGATGTTTATATCTACGGCGAGGACGGCGATGTCCTTTCTCTCTATGTACATCAGGAGGGTCATTATGTCGTATCCCGCGGCGTATCCTTCGTGGATAACCTGTACTCCGCCATTAACGAAGATACCGCAGCAACTTATCTGGAAGACAACCTGCACCTGAACATCGAGGGCAGAAAAAAAGTAGCTGAGCGCTTCTTATACGCACTCAACTACTATAAAAAAGATACCTATTAAGTCTTTTCGTTACACGCCTACTCGGCAGAATAGGTCAAATCATAATTCATGGTAAGATCCTTGTAAACAATGTATCCGTCGATTTCATCCAGGATCACATAATCAAAATCTTCCATGTTTCCAATCAGTTTCTTTTCCTCTGATACGATCACATAATGGCACATTCTGGCTTTGGCCAGGGGTGCCATTTTTTCCACCTCAATTTCCTCCTGATCCATCAAAACCGCCATCTCATCGTATGTACCCATCAGGTATTCCCGTCCGTAAGGCATACACACATAGGGGGAATACTGTCTTACGTACAAAAGAAATTCTCGGGGGAAGGCCGCCATAACCTCTCGTCCCGGAAGTCGAATTTCATCGCAGATATCCACCACCGTCTGGGGCACATGATATCGGTTTTCAGACAGGCTGTACAAGGGATTTAAGTATACCAAAGAACCGGATACGATAATCAACAGCACCGCCAGATGAGGAAACCATTTTTTCTTCTTTTCCGGCAGTTGCAGACAAACCATAATCAGCGCGTAAGCATTGGTCACCACCATGGGCAACAGCCAGAAAATACGAAAATAAATCTCCTCCCCCACCGTCAGATAAAACAGCTTCACAAACAGGGGATTAAAGTATAGCAGTAAAATCAAAAAGGGCACATAAACAAACAGAATACGGGCCGGCTTCTTTTCCTCTTTTCGAAATAAGTACACCAAAGAGGCAAAGTACCAGAGCACCAAAAGCCCAATTCCCATATACGCTTGAAAGGTCGATACAATACTACTCCACATGGAAACTCTCCCATCCCGTCAAAACTAATCCATCAGGAAATAAATCACCGCAAAGCACAAAGGCGCCAGCATGGAGCCGGCCATCCAAAAGGCAAATCGAAATTTTTTATACACAAAAACGCCGCACAAAGTAACAAGACCGGCCAGCATACACAAAAGGAAGGTGCCAAGCGTACTGCAAAGACAGCCTGCTGCCATAGTGGCATAAACCAGCACCCAAAAGCCAATCGGTTTCTTTTCTCCCTTTTCCAGACTTTCCAAAAGCAGGTACATCAATAAGGTCAGAAAAGGAATAATGATATTGCATAGAACCGCTTTTCCCTGGGCGCTTCGCACCAGAAGGAAATTCTCGGAGCTATACAAAGAATAGCCTCCATACAAAATTAAAAATTCCACAAATACCAGGAAGATCGGCAAGTACTTCTGCTTATCCCCCAGCAATTTCTTTCCAAGCAGTGAAAAAATACCGTAGCTGGCCAAAATCAGGCACAGGGGAAGCACGGTATGCGCCACCGTAACCGGTTCTACCCCACTCACTCGGGACAGAAAACTAATCCAAACCGGGAAGGGCGCCAAAGCGTGTCTGGCATTCAGTCCGGAATATCCTCCGGTATAAGGCAGGGTCGTATACAGCTTCTCTGCCCAGGTGCTTGCGGTGGAAATCGATACATAATACGCATCATCTCCCTCTTCATAGGACAGCATTACCGCCAATATCAGTTGAACCGCCAAAAGCACAACCGCCAAAACCCACCAAAAGAAAAATCCGCCTTCCCGCACTTTTTTCCTGTTTTTCGCAGAAAGCTTCGGGAAATGAAAGCCCGGCGTTCCATTGCTTCGGCGCTTAAAATAAGAACCCAGGGCGAAGAACAGCAAGGCACCGGTTACCAGTAAATAGCAGGAAGCCAACAGCAAAAAGGACTTTCCAAACAGAATAACGGGTACACAAAGCACCTGAAAAGCCGCCCACAAAAGCACCTGTCCTCCCGCCCAGAAAAAGAACACATTTCGCTCCTTCCAAAGGGGACGGAATATGGTACCGATTAAGGTAGGAACCACCAGTAATGCAACCAGCAAAAAAATCATATTTGCCCAAATCATTGGTTTTCCTCCTCTCTCTTGAAAAGACCTGATACGCTACCCAAAACAGCGGGCAGGAAACAGATTGTCAACCACAGCATGCTGTATTTGTAGTCCATGGTTCCGGAAGCTCTCGTACAAAGGACCGCGGAAAGAAGAATTCCTCCGAATACTCCCGGCAACAGCAACGTTCCCTTCTTTTTTTCCGAAAGGAAAAACAACAACACTCCCAAAAGCAAAAGGGGCAGACACCCCCATAAAAACCAGTTCAGATAAAGCTTCCCCCAAAATGGGCTTACGGAACGAAAAGCGTCCACATTTCGGGGCGTAAAGCTGGCATACCCCTTCTTTTGAAGCTGCATGGAGACAATGACGGAGGGCAATACATATCCGGCTCCGTCCCAAAGAATCTCCTTAAAAATCTCTGTTTTATGCTCATCAAGGCAGATTTTTGCCATCTCAAGTTCATATTTTTTTGCCTGCTCCCGGCCAAATCGGTTCTCTATCACCGGGCACAGGTAATTGGCTCTCTCTTCCGGAAAAGCATAAACACGAAATACAACGGACTCATCCAAAAGGGCAAGCAGCTCCGAAGGCCACTCTGTATACTCAAATTCATTGTCATAGCAGACCGTACGCTCAAACAACATTTCTTCTACGCTGAAGGCATTCCGTCCCATGCTCCCCGGGGTAGCGGTCAAGACTCCCAAAAGAAGGGTGCCCACAAGCGCTCCGATTCCCACTGCCATAGGCTTTTTCCCGTAGTCTTTGTTAGCCGCCAGACAGATTCCGATTACCAGTCCCGGCCAAAAGCAGACGGGCCACAAAAGGCTTTCCAAAACCCAAAACAGCCCGCAAAAAAGCATGGAGGCAACGGGTGTTTTCCCCTCTTTTTTCTGCTTCACAGAAAGAAAGCAGCCCCACTGGGCCAAAAAGCAGGAAGTCGCCGGCGAAATAGGCAATACCGCCAAATGACACTGCATGCCCACCGGAACCGTGAGAAGCACCAGACTTCCCCAAATCCAAAGCAGAGTCCGGGATTCACCCTTTGTAGAAGCTCCCCCGATTTTCAAAGCATTCCCTGCCTTCTTTAGGAAAAAGAAGCCGGCCAGGAAACCGCAGAGAAGCTGCATTGGGAAAAGAAAGGCAGTATAGGAAAAAGGAAGTACGTTACATACTCCCCTTAGCAGCCATAAAAGAAACGGATATAAAATTCCGGTATATTCATCTACCAAAAGTGTCTTGGAAGCTTCCAGATAACGGTAGCTTTCCTCATATTCCTGGAACCCGCCTATGGCACTGACTGCCCAGACAAGTCCCAACAGAATCTGCACACTTAAGGCGAGAAACAATACCCTTTGGGCCACTGCCCGTACTCGCCAAACCGCTTTTTTCACCATCAAATCTCACATTTCACAATCATTTTTCGGCGAAGCTTCCAGGAAGCTTCATTCCTTTATTTTGCATAAAATTCTTTTACCACGCCGCTGATATAATCCACCTGATCCATGGTAAGTCCATAGTACATGGGAAGTCTTGCCAAACGCTCACTTTCCCTGGTGGTATATCGGTCCTCTCCGTGGAAGCGGCCGAAACGCTTTCCTGCGGGAGAGGTATGCAAAGGAATATAATGGAATACGCTTAAAATATCGTGCTCCCCCAGGAAGCTGATTAAGCGGGTTCTTTCCTCGATATCCTTTGCCTTAATATAAAACATATGGGCATTGTGTACACAGCCCTCCGGAATCACAGGCAGTTCAATCTTGCCTGCCTCCAGAAGAGGTTTTAAGTTCTCATAATAACGATTCCAGCAGGCAAGTCTGGCTTCGTTAATCTCATCCGCATGCTCTAACTGGGCATACAAATATGCCGCATTCATATCGCTGGGAAGGTAAGAAGAACCAAAATCCACCCAGGTATACTTATCAATCTGTCCGCGATAGTACTTGCTTCGATTGGTACCCTTCTCGCGAATAATCTCTGCCTGCTCTACCTTGTCTTCGTCGCGAATCAAAAGTGCTCCGCCCTCGCCCATGCTGTAATTTTTGGTCTCATGGAAGCTGTAGCAACCGTAATCGCCGATGGTACCAAGAGCCTTTCCCTTATAGGTACTCATGATGCCCTGAGCCGCATCCTCAATTACCAGCAAATTGTATTTCTCGGCAATTTCCATAATCTTGTCCATCTCACAGGATACTCCCGCATAATGAACCGGAACGATTGCTCTGGTCTTTTCGGTAATGGCTGCCTCAATCAAATTTTCGTCAATATTCATGGTATCGGGACGAATATCCACAAATACCGGAACAGCACCCCGAAGCACGAAAGCATCCGCAGTGGATACGAAGGTATAGGAAGGCATAATCACCTCGTCACCCTCTTTGATCTCTGCCAAAAGGGCCGCCATCTCGGTAGCATGGGTACAGGAGGTGGTTAGTAAGCACTTGCCGGTGCCGGTCTTTTGCTCCAACCACTGGTTGCATTTTTTGGTGTAAGCGCCGTCGCCGCAAATCTTCTGATTTTCCACACATTCACGAATATAATCCATTGCCTTTTCACAATAAGGCGGTACATTAAAACGAATCATCTCTATCCTCCCGGGAAACTAGACTGTTTTCTTCCAGTCTCCCATTACATTTCCGTTCACATTGTCTGTCACCTGGCTGATGATATACTTGGGTCTGCCCTTCACTTCCTCATAAATCCGGGCAATATAATGGCCAATGACACCCAGGCTTAACATCACCAGTCCGCCCATAATCAGAATCAGCATAATGACTGTGGTGAAGCCCTCCACAGACGCCCCCATAAAGAAACGAACCAGCGTCTGAATGCCCAAAATAACGCTGAAAATAATTGCAACCACTCCTGCAAAGGTTACCATCTGCAGGGGCAGGGTACTAAAGGACGTGGCATTGGAAACAGCATATTTTAACAGGCTCCAGAAGGACCACTTACTGCTGCCAAACTGCCTCTCCTGCACCTCATATTCCACAGTTTCCGTGTGGAAGCCGGCCCAGAAGGTAAGGGCACGGAAAAAGGTATTTCGCTCCGGAAGCTGTAGCAAAATATTGACTACCTTCCGGTCCATCAATTTAAAATCCGAAGAAGAATTCAAATCCATCTTCATCAGCTTGCTCATAATTTTATAAAACAAACCGGCAGAAAGCTTATAGGCCAGACTTTCTTTGCCCCGCTTGGACTTCATGCCTTCCACAATCTCTGCGCCGTTTTGCCACTTTTTCCACATTTGAAGGATGGTCTCCGGTGGATGCTGCAAATCGCAGTCCATCACCACCACCGCATCTCCCAGGGAAAGCTCCAGACCTGCGAAAATACCGGCCTCCTTGCCGAAATTCCGACTAAACTGAGCCCCCTTTACTCTGGGGTTTTGGGCCTTCGCCTTTAAAATCTCCGCATAGGTGCCGTCCTTGGAGCCGTCGCTGATAAATACCAGCTCGTAGTCGATATCATTCTTTTCCAAAAGCTCCGACAGTACCTGCGCCGTACGGGAAATATTCTGTTCTTCATTGTAGGCAGGTAAAACCACCGATAACAATGCCATACAGGCCTCCTAATCACGTGTTACATTTTCTGTCTTGATATACATAATTCCGTCCAGAATCCGAATGGAATTCTCTCCGGGAAAGCTGTCCATTTCCACATATTCCGGGCGATAGTAGGCCTCTGCCATGCTCTCCGCATCCAGAATATTTAAGGTTGCCCCCAAGTAGTGTTTCATAAAGGAGCGGTAATTGGCCCCGGTATACAGCAGATAATCGCCCCCGGTACCAATCATATGATCGGTAATCTCACCGGTAATATCCGTTACCGGGAACTGCTCATCTCCCACCACCCCAATCATGGCAATGGGAATTCCGGGATAATAACCGGGAGTCTGCTCAATGCGGTCCAGTAAACGAACGCAGTAAGCATAGGTTTTTTCGTATTTCTTCTCCATATTGGCGTAAGCAATATTATCGGTCACACCGTAGTGCAGCAACAAAACCGCAGCTCCCACAAAGGCACCCCAGCGAAGCATTGCACCAACCTTTTTCGTCTCGACAGGTGCAAAGCGGTCAATGATTGCCAGCATGAGAATCAAAAACACCACCCACTGATAACGCATCAAAAGATGGTACGTTACATTGGGGGATACCACGATAATCAAATTGGTCGCTATGGGAAGCCCCACAATTACCAAAAACATTATACCGAAAAACCACAAATTCTTCCACAATTTTCTTTCTTTGCAGAGGAAAATCAGACAAATCAGGGTACAAATCGCCAGACACAGAAGCGCCGCCAGGGAATATCCTCCGTGAAACAGCACCTGTCCTTTCAGGGTAAAGGCCACAAAATCCCGATACATCCGGACAATACTTGCGGTCAGTCCCAGTCCGCTGCCCATTTCATTAATGCCCTGATAGGTATCCAGCTGTTTGCCCTGAATCGCTAAAAGCAGCATCAGCATTCCGTAATACAAAATCATTCCCAGCACGCCCATACCTAAGTATTTGCCCACGCCCTGAAGCTTTTCTTTCAAGGACTTTTGCTCCAGGCAAAGCATTAACACCTGATAAATGCACAAAAGCACCGCAAAGGAAAGGTAGGCCTGATAGGTACCCATGCTAAGGGCCAGTGCTACCGCGCCCAAAAGAAAGCCTTTTTTGTACTGCTTGGTAAACCACACGGAAAGCACTGCAAAAAGAAGGGCCATCATGTAACCATCCAAAGTAAATACATAAGCAAAGGTAGAGCTAAGCGCCGGAAACGCAACCAAAAGACCTGCAATCAAAGCGCTATGCAGCAGACCTTTGATTTCCAGCAAATCCACCAAAAACAACGCGGTTCCTCCCAAAAACAGCATGCCCAAAAGACCAATCACCCAGGGAATGGTGAAGTAAGAGGAAAAGCCGCAGGCAACGGTCAAAAACCATCTGCCGGAGGTAATCATATTCTGGTCAAAATACATACTGCTCAGTCCGTCATGATTGGGAATGTCCGAAAGCATAATGGGCAAATGAATCAATAAACCCAGGAAAAAGGCACTAAGAAAAGCAGCCCTTCCCTGTGGGGTGATTTTTTGTTTCAGTTTCAATGAAAGCTGTTCCGGTGTCATCATGGATATCTCCAATTCCAATTTATTCTATGGCCCGTCTTCCCTTTGGGCGCCGGACCCGGTCTCGTTAATTCTTTTCATTTATTTTGACGGATGCTCCTGCAAATAGGCTGCCAGAGTAGTCGCAATTTTCTCACGTCCGGCCTCATTGGGATGAGCTCCGTCTACCGTATAGGTTTCCCAATCCTCCATGGAGGCATTCGGGTAATAGTCATGGTACAAATCAATAATCTCCACGTCCAGTTCCCGGGCGGTAGCAATCTGCGCGGTCACATAATCCTCCAGCACTCCGTAACCGGTATCCATTTTCTCACAAGTCATTTCTTTACTCAGATACCAGGTATAAGTAGGGGTAACCAGAATCAGTCGAAGGTTTGGATAAGCTTCCCGCAATTCGGTAATCACCTTCCGCAAGGCTCCGGTATAGGTGTATTCATCGGAAGGATTCTCCGGATTAGTAATTCGCACTCCGTCATGATAGTCATTCAGCCCCTGTCCGATAAACACCGTGGATACCTGTTCAAAATCCACCGTGGCAAGTTCCCCTATGGTGCTCTCAAAATACTCTGTGGCATTTCGAAACACACGCTTGGTATTCTGCACCCGGAAATCCCCGGTCACCACCGAATGGGTGAGGGAAACCATGGAGAACACATCGAAGTGATCGTCCATCCGCCGATTTTCCTGGGCTCTTGCCATAGAGGTGCCGCCAAGAGCAGCATTTTGTACCTGCAAGCCGGTCTTTTGAGCCAGTAAATCCGGCACGGAATCCGCACCCCGAATCTGTCCCAAGAGGCTGTCGCCAAATACCACGATATCTACCCCTTTGGTCCCTTCCTTGGACGTATTAGCCTGCCAAAAGAGAACGCCTCCCAAAAGACAAATCACCATGGCAATACTCCAATATGCAATTTGTACTCTCGTTTTCTTCTCCAATTGACTCGTCCTATTCGTTTATTTTTTGGCGATGGGAATCGCTCTATCCTATCCGATGATTTCCTTTGCGATACGAATCGCTCTTTCCTATCCGATGATTTCCTTTGCGATGCGAATCGCTCCCTTCCCATCTACCAGATGAGAGAGCTTTTCCCGATAGGTTCGAAAGCTTTCCGCATCCTGCAGAAGCTTCGTTAATTCTGTGGTTAATTCTGCAAACAACCTATCCTGTTTTTCCAAATAATCTCCGCCGTAGGGAACCAGTCCTCTTTTCCGAAAGGCCTCTACCATAGGCTTTTGGTTCTCCGCGAAGGAAAAGCAAAGCATGGGAAGTCCCATTCCCGCCAGTTCATACATGGTGGAGCCGGCTGCGGTAATGGCCACGTCGCATTGGCGCATAAGCTCCGACATATTTTGCACATTTTGGTACACCAATACATTGTCATGGTGCCCAGCCAGTTCCAAAAGCTTGGGAAGCTGGTTGGAAAAGGCCCCGCAAATAACGTAAATTTGCAGGTTCTTACAGGTTTCCTCCCGCAAAAGACTCTCCACAATCTTTCCGGCCAATCCGTAGGAATCTCCGCCTCCGGTGGAAAGGAGCACCTTTTGGATGGGGGATGGGGAGCATTCTCCGGTTCGTGCTTCAATGGCCTCCCGGAATTCTCTTCGAAGGGGGACATACTGCGGTCCCAGATAAAACCTGGGCTTGTCGGGATTCTCCTGCACCTGGTAGGGATAATCCTCTGCGAACAAATTATAGTCAATGACAGCATCCACCGGATAGGGGAAGCTGCATAAATCGTCCATATAGATAAGTCTGGTATGCTTTTTTAGCTCTGCCAGGTACCGGTGGGTCACGTAATAGCTGTCCACCAACAGGGTATCTCCCTTAGGAATCCATTCCGAAAGAAGGGGGAGCTCCTGTTCCATTTGCCGATAGTCGGTGTGTAGCACCCGGAAAGGAAATCCGAAGCGGCACAGCAGGCTTTCTGCCTGGTAATCGGCCGTAAGGAAGGTAACCTCTTGGTCTAGGTCACGCAGGGCATCCGCGATGGAGAGGCAGCGCATAATGTGGCCGGAGCCTATGTAGTTGTTTGCGTCTGCGCGTATCCAGATCATGGAGACACTCCTTTGCGGTAACTGTTTTTTCTTTGTTTCCGATGCATCCGGGAGGTGCTTCGTCGTCCGGGGGCATCGGA
>DCGY01000088.1 GCA_002314715.1 Lachnospiraceae bacterium UBA1766
GTATATTTTCCACCGATATGAGAATGTGTGGATTTTAATAAGGTTTTAAACCTTTCCAAATTAATATTAGTCATCTCTATTCCTCCTTCGGTCTTGCAGGAACGATATGCGTCCCACTTTTAGAATAATGTATGATTCCCATGGTTGTTGGGTGTTTTGTTCCCGTGTCCGGATCAACATAATTACCGATGATCCTGCCAAAATCAACCCTCTCTTTGCTATCTCCAAGAGGTTCGCCTTTTCCAGAATGTGTAGCAACTAAATTGTTCGCTTCATTTATGGATATAGTAAGCTCACTCCTTCCCGGAATAAAATTATTATGTCCAGGAATATGCTTTCCTTGCTTACCCTCATTGATGCCTTTAGGAAAAGAATCGAATTTGAAAGAACCAGATTGAACACCGGCATCGAAAGTACTCGCAACGTTTGCTTCGTTATTTGCGACAGCATTGTTAACATTTCCTTGCTCCAATGTTTGCTGGTTGCCAGATGTAATGCCACTATCATTTCCGCTCATTCTGCCTCCTCCTTTCGATATTCCTATCTCTTAAGGAGTTGCTCGGAATAATGATTTTAATGCCATGACTAATTGCGTATTGGAACAATTCCAAGCAGTTTTCATCATTTCCACATGCCGAATACACAACAATAGCCTTTAGCGGCAGATGTTCCACCACATATTTTACGGCAGCCTTTGTCAGCGCTCTTTCTGCTGCATATCTTACGTGCCCCTTTGCACTGAATGCAACAACATGGCATTTCTCCAAGCCACAGCAAGTAATCGGCAGTGAATCTTCTGAATAGTACATAATGTTAGGTATCATAACGGCGTGCAGTTCCAGAATGAACCAAAGTGCTACTATTCTTGCCTTCCAGACTCTTTCAAGATTCTCGATTTTCTGAATATCGCCAAACAGAGAATAGTCCGGACTTACAAAAAATTTTACGCCGGCAAACCTGTCCTTATAATACGCAAGGAGTTTTTTGTCCCCATAATATATTGCGTTAAAGAGCCCATGAATATCATCGAACGAAATATCATACGAATAAAAGCAAATTCCTGTGTTCTTTGTTTTGTGGTAATAGCCAGGTTGATTATAGAGCGCAAGATAGTCTGGAAAAACATCCGTATTGCAATACAAGACAGGAAAGCCGAATTCCCCAGTTCTCTCTGCTTGATTAAGCAATCTCTGAATATTGTGATTTAATAAACGATACATATCCTCCTGTTTTCTGGATACACTACCGTCGTTGTTTTTTACTTTACAAGTAATTTGTTTCAATAAAAATACCTCCGGAAATATAAAAAGTCTCTGTTTGCATGTTTTCCTCCTTTTGGGTAATGCAAAACTACTGGTTCTATCTACACCCATTCATTAGCGTGTAGAAATCCTTTGACTTTTTCTCCGAAGGCCTTTATAATAGAAGTGCCTAATTTCCGAATAACGACATTCGGAGAAAAACGTCTTGCTGATCACTGCAATGGTTAGCAGGATGTTTTTTTATTGTCTTTTACAAGCAATAAGACCACCACCTCTCATAAGTTTTCGCCTTATGCCCAGTCATAACGAGCGACTTTATCCGGGTACTCCGACCAATCAAGATACCCGTCATTCTGCAACCTGCCCAGTACGATGAATGGTTGAACCTCGTTAGCCTCTGCAAAGGTACGGATTCTTTCCCAAGACGTACAGTCTCTCGATAATATGAACTTTCGGTACAACGTTGGTGATATTAGAGTATCACTTGCATATTGATCTGCCAATTGCTCTGCCTTGCCTTGAACTGAGTCAAAATCAACGAATCTTGTTTTATTGTCTCCGTTAAGAATATGAGCAATTTCATGGAACAGGGTAAACCAGAATCTGTCAGCTCGCTTGCCACGAATTGTTAGACAAAGTATTAGCCTACCTTCCGAGGTCTCTTTTATGAACCCTTGAACTGGAGCCCCCCTGAAATTCTTCACAACCTGAAATGCGATTCCGCATTCTGCCAAGATGTCCTGTAGCTCCTTAATTCCTTTGTTTATGTTGCCAAACATAGCACGCTTTATCTGCGGAATGCTTCGCCGAAGTAAGCCTTTATCTAAAGACTTGCTTATCGAAATATTCTCTGTTTCCCTTTCGCACATACACTGCCATGCAAACAGAACATATGGATCGACCTTTACATTCGTTGTCAGCTGTGCTCTATATGCAGCATTATATGTTATCTTAGGGATCTGAGTCAGATCACTTATCTTTAGAAATTCTCTAAGCTGAATAACCTTGGATGCATCACCACAATTATTATGAATATACCCACGTTCGATAAAGTATATCATAATCTCATACAAAGATTTAAGCAGACCCATTTCCTCTTGAGAGATGTCATGTTCTTCTTGCAGCCTCAATTGATCCGCATCATACTCTGCCTGCAAATTCATCCAATAAGAGGTGTCCTCAAATACGTAACCCAGTTTTCTCGCAAATGCTATAGAAATGCTCTTATCACCATTAACTATGGTGCAAATATGCTTCTCCGTGACATTAGTTCTGAGAGCCAGTTCTTTCCGCGACATTCCGCTACTATTCAGTTTTTCCTGTAGTATTTCTCCTGGATGTTTCATGTCTTTCACCTCATGATTTACTATACCATCTATTGTAGAATTAATCAAGCGTTTTTATTACCATTTAGGTAAATATTTTTTTGAAGATTATATACCACGCAACGAAGTCAATTAGATGCACTACATACACCGTTTATAAGACTATTTTTTGTTATCAAAGTGTTATCACTCGTGATAACAAAAATCATGAAAAAAAGCAGGCCTTCCGTAGAAAGCCTGCTATCATAAGCAATTCTGAATACGAGACGATATCAGAAATAAAATATTGAATTATTCCATCTCAATGGTCCCCGGCGGTTTGGAGGTCAAATCGTAGAATACACGATTCACGCCACGAACCTCATTGATGATTCGACTCATCACTGTCTGAAGCACTTCAAACGGAATGTTTGCGCTCTCTGCGGTCATAAAGTCAATCGTACGAACGGCACGAAGTGCAACCGCATAGTCATAGGTTCTCTCATCACCCATAACACCTACGGAACGCATATTAGTCAAGGCTGCGAAATACTGGTTTGGCATCCAGTTCGGTTCCTCACCGGTTTCTGCCTTATATGCAGCAACGGCCTTATCTACCTCTTCACGATAAATGGCATCCGCATCCTGCACCATCTTTACCTTCTCACCGGTAACTTCACCGATGATACGGATTCCAAGTCCCGGACCCGGGAACGGCTGACGGAACACCAAATGCTCCGGAAGTCCAAGTTCCAAACCGGCCTTTCGAACCTCATCTTTAAACAGATTACGAAGCGGTTCAATGATTTCCTTGAAATCTACAAAATCCGGCAAGCCTCCTACGTTATGATGGCTCTTAATCACAGCGGATTCACCACCAAGCCCGGATTCTACAACGTCCGGATAAATGGTGCCCTGCGCCAGGAAATCAACGGCTCCGATTTTCTTTGCCTCTTCTTCAAAGACACGAATAAATTCTTCACCGATAATCTTTCTCTTACGCTCCGGCTCTTCCACACCGGCTAACTTACCATAGTAGCGGTCCTGCGCATTTACACGGATAAAATTCAGATCAAAATCGCCTTCCGGTCCAAAGATTGCTTCAACCTCATCCCCTTCATTCTTACGAAGAAGGCCATGGTCAACAAATACACAGGTAAGCTGCTTTCCGATTGCGCGGGACAAAAGACCGGCTGCAACCGAGGAGTCTACACCGCCGGAAAGAGCAAGCAACACCTTACCGTCTCCAACCTTCTCACGAATTGCCTTAATCGACTCTTCAACAAAGGAATCCATTCTCCAGTCTCCGAGACAACCGCAAATGTGGCGAACGAAGTTGTAAATCATCTTCGTTCCGTTATTGGTATGTAAAACCTCCGGATGGAACTGAATTGCGTATAAACCTGCCTTCTTATTTTGTGCCGCTGCCACCGGACAGTTGTCCGTATAAGCAATGGTTTCAAATCCCGGAGCAAGCTTCGAGATATAATCGAAATGGCTCATCCACACGGTATTCGTTTCATCAATACCGGCAAAAAGCTCTGTCATATTATTAAAATGCGTCTCGGTCTTTCCGTACTCTCTCGCATCGGCACGCTCTACCTTGCCACCAAGTACATGCTGCATCAGCTGTGCGCCATAGCAAAGACCAAGCACCGGAATGCCCATCTCGAACAGCTCTCTGCTGCAAACAGGTGCACCCTCTTCATAGCAGCTATTCGGGCCACCGGTAAGAATGATACCCTTCGGCTGCATTGCGCGAATCTTCTCAAGTGGCATCTTGTAAGAATAAATCTCACAAT
>DCGY01000016.1:0-3726 GCA_002314715.1 Lachnospiraceae bacterium UBA1766
AAACAAAATGCCACTCCCAAGGAGCAGCAGCCCGAAAGCCAGAAGGACTTTGTTTTTATACGTGAAGAAATAAAGAACAGACCGGTGAATAAGGGAAAACTTGCAAAAAGTACTCTTATTTCCGCTGTTTCGGCGGTAGTATTCGGATTGGTTGCCTGCCTGACCTTTGCAGTGCTTCTTCCCTTCATTACAGGTATTTTCGACAAGGAAGAAGAAGCACCGGAAATGCAGTATGTTATTTTTCCGGAGGAAACCATCGAGGAAGAAATGAATCCCGAGGATATGCTGCAGGAACCGGAGCCGGAAGTGGTAGAGGTCGAAACTCCTGTGGATGAGGAAGAAATCAGAGATATCGTTAACAGCATTGATTTTGAGTATGAGTTTACCGTTGAGGATTATACAAAACTTTATGCCGAGGTTGCGGAGATTGCGGCGAATGCTTCAAAATCCATGGTTAAGGTCAGAACAGTCATTACGGAACTTGACTGGTTTGCAAATCTGGTAGAAGAAACTGAGGAGATACCCGGTTTTATTATTACGGATAACGGAACAGACATTTTTATTCTTACATACGGCGACAATCTTTCGGCAGAGGATAATATTTACGTTACTTTCAGCAATGATACGTCGGTCCAGGCATTTATAAAGAATACGGATCCCCGAACCGGATTGTGCATTTTATATGTACCGGAGAGCAGTATAAACAAAACAACCCAGGAAACAATAACCGTTGCAACTTTGGGAAGTTCCGGTTCAGTGAAACTTTCGGGAGCCCTTGTTCTTGCTATAGGAAGCCCGATGGGAAGCTATGGTTCCTACAACTACGGAATGATTTCCGCTTACGGAATTCGAATGAATGTTATGGATAATTCCCTGAAAAAAATAACCACAAATATTTACGGAAGCAACATCGGAAGGGGAGTTTTGGTAAATACAAGCGGTGAGATTATCGGAATACTCAATTCCAAATATGCCGATAAGGGAAGCGAAAATCTGGTTACAGCCATTGGAATAACAGAACTTAAGAAGACTATCGAAAATATGATTAATGACGTGGATTTAATCTATTTCGGAATTACCGGTCTCGATGTTCCCGAGGAAGCAAGGGACCAGTATGCGGCACCAAAAGGCGCATTTATTACTTCCGTTGCCATGGATTCTCCCGCAATGGTAGGAGGAATTCAGACGGGTGATATTATTACGGAAATTAACGGAAAGACAGTTATCACTTATTCCGAACTGGTTTCCGGAATCAGAGGTCTTACCCCGGACCAGGAAGTTGTGGTGGTGGCCAACAGACTTACAACAGACGGATATAAAGAACTCAGACTCACGGTAGTACCGAGAAAACTTAATTAGAACAGAAAGAAGGAAATAAGAAACAAATGAAGTACATTAAGGAACTCAGAGAAGGCGAGCGCGTACAGGGAATCTATCTTTGCAAGCAGAAAACATCAGCAATAACAAAGAACGGAAAGCCCTATGACAATGTTATTCTTCAGGATAAAACCGGAACAATCGATTGTAAAATCTGGGATGTGGGAAGTGCAGGAATCGGTGATTTTGACGCCCATGATTATGTGGATATTGTGGGAGATGTTCAGATTTACAATAATGCGCCTCAGATTACGATTAAACGTGCGAGAGTTGCGGGAGAGGGTGAATACAATCCCGGAGATTATCTGCCTGTAAGTTCAAGAAATATTGATGAAATGTATAACGAGCTTCTGGGATTTATTAATTCAGTAGATAATCATTACCTTAAAGCGCTTCTTGAACTTTTCTTTGTGGAAGATAAGGCTTTTATCAAGAAATTCAGATATACAAGTGCAGCCAAGACCGTGCATCACGGTTTTGTAGGAGGTCTACTGGAGCATACACTTTCCGTAACAAACACTTGTGATTATTTTGCGGGAAAATATCCGCTTCTTAAGAGAGATTTGCTTATTACCGCAGCTATCTTCCACGACATCGGAAAGGTAAAAGAACTTTCCGCATTCCCTGAGAATGATTATACGGACGAAGGAAATCTTCTCGGACATATTGTTATGGGATATGAAATGATTGGCGAAGCAGTAAAGAATATCGAAGGCTTTCCCAAGAGTCTTGAGGATGAACTTAAGCACTGTATTCTGGCACATCATGGAAAGCTTGAATTCGGTTCGCCTAAAAAGCCTGCTCTTGTTGAGGCGGTGGCCCTTAATTTCGCCGACGATATTGATGCAAAAATGGAAACCTTTAAGGAAATTTTTGATTCGGCTACGGATTTCGGATGGCTTGGCTATAACAAGCTTCTTGAAACCAATATCCGAATGACAAAAGAGGAGGAATAGATTCGATGCTTGTTAAAAACGACGAGATCGAACTTAATATAAGCGCCATCGGAAATGAGGGTGAAGGCATCGGAAAAAGCGATGAGGGAATAACGGTCTTTGTTCCCGGCGCGGTTTGCGGTGACAGGATTATTGCCCACATTACGAAGGTAAAGAAGACCTATGCTTACGGAATTGTGAAGGAGATTGTTTCTCCTTCACCTTATCGTGTGGAACCAAAGTGTCCGGTTGCGTTAAAGTGCGGGGGCTGTACTCTTCAGCAGCTTTCCTATGAGGAGCAGCTTAAATACAAGGAAAATAAAGTCAGAGACTGCATTGAGAGAATAGGCGGTATTGCAAATCCTCCCATGGAGCCTATTGTGGGAGCCGACAATATTTATTTTTACAGAAACAAGGCTCAGTTTCCTGTGGGAACGGGAAAAGACGGAAAACCGGTTATCGGTTTCTATCGTCATCACTCCCATGATGTGGTGGAAAACACGGAGTGTGCGATTCAGGCTCCCATCAACGGAAAGATAATGGAAGCTGTTCGTAATCATATGCTGAAAAACGATATTTCTGCCTACAACGAGGAAACCGGAAAAGGTCTGGTACGCCATGTATATACACGTGTGGGCTTTGTTTCCAAAGAAGTTATGGTGTGCATTGTTGCAAATGGGGATAAACTTCCGAAATCAGAGGAACTCTGTGGAAAACTTTCCGATATATGCCGGGAAGAGAATATGTCACTCGAGTCCTTTTGCCTCAATGTAAACAGAGAGAAAACCAATGTAATTCTGGGAAAGAAAAACATTGTTTTGCAGGGAAGAGAATATATTACCGACAAAATCGGACAGGTTTCCTTTAAGATATCCCCGCTTTCTTTTTACCAGGTAAATCCCGAACAGACAAAGAAACTGTATGATCTGGCAACAGAGTTTGCAGGTCTTACGGGAAATGAAACCGTTTGGGACCTTTATTGCGGAATCGGAACAATTTCTTTGTATCTTGCGGGAAAAGCAAAGAGGGTTTACGGGGTTGAGATAGTTCCCGAAGCTATAGAGAATGCAAAGGAAAATGCAAAGCTGAACGGAATAGAAAATGCGGAATTTTTTGTAGGAGCCTCCGAAGATGTGGCGTCTACACTTCCGAAGAATCCGGATGTTATTGTTGTTGACCCTCCCAGAAAGGGCTGCGACGAGAAACTTCTTGAAACAATAATTGCCAATAATCCCAAGCGGGTTGTTTATGTTTCCTGCGATCCCGCCACATTGGCCCGGGATCTTAAATACCTTGTGGCGAAGGGCTACACACTCGACCGTGTGAGACCCGTGGACCAGTTCTGCCACTCAGGGCATGTGGAGACGGTATGCTTATTGTCCAAACTCCATGAAGCAAAGCATCATGTGAGTGT
>DCGY01000016.1:3824-4356 GCA_002314715.1 Lachnospiraceae bacterium UBA1766
GAGCATAATGATGGGATGAAGGTATCGAACCTGTATATTGCTCAAGTGAAAAGGAAGTGTGGCCTAGAGCTTGCAGAAAACTTTAATCTGCCTAAATCTGAGGATTCCAGACAGCCACAGTGTCCGAAGGAGAAGGAAGAGGCTATTATGGAGGCACTTAGATATTTTAAGATGCTAGAGATTTCGTAAGATTTTACTAACGAAAATGAATTTTTTCCATTTAATTTCTGCTCTTTAGAGAATAATATGACAGCAGGTTAGATAAATTGTTTGCGTTAGATTACAGTGGAGGGCATAGCATGTGGAAGGTTTTCTTAGTAGATGATGAAGAAATAATACTCAATCAAATAAAACAAACAGTTCCGTGGATGGACAACGGATTTGAGGTTATTGGTGTGGAAACAAATCCGGATAGAGCCGTTAGCATGGTGATAGAGTTAAAGCCGGATGTTATTATTTCGGATTTAAGAATGCCACAGCTTGATGGACATACCTTTATGAGAACAGTAAGAGAAGAAGGGCTTGATGTGGA
>DCGY01000016.1:4540-5454 GCA_002314715.1 Lachnospiraceae bacterium UBA1766
TCAGAATTGATTGATTATGTGAAAAAACACTTTGATGAGAAGTTTACGCTTGATCAACTGGCCAAGCAATTTGGATTAAGCGCAGGGTATATCTGTAATCTTTTTGCGAAGACTTATAATACCACACTGACCTGCTTTATTACCAAGGTAAGAATGGAGCATGCCGTAGAGTTAATGAAGGATAAGGACTGTTCACTAAAAAATGTGGCAGTAGAGTGTGGTTATAAGGATTATTTTTATTTCAATAAGGTGTTCAAGGGGTATTACGGAGTGGCTCCAAGTCAGTATATGGGAAATCATTAATCAAGTAAATGGGATGGCGGTATGAAGGTAAACAAGCGTTTCAAAAAGCTTAGTTTGATATTGTTTGCTACACTAATCCTGATGATTGCATCGGGATTTCTTTTTGCCATGCTTAAAAAAGAAGATGACTCAGTAAAAATAACAATAGCTGTACCGCAAAGCGAATTTGTTCAAAATTTCGATACAAATTATTACACAGGATGGTTACGTGAAAAGACCAGTTATGAGATAGAGTTTGTAACGATATCTGATGGTTATGAAGAGGAATATCTGCAGACGATGCTATATGCAAAGGAAGGCCGTATAGATATGGTCTTTTTGCCGCACCAAAAGAGCTATATGGACAAGGAAGCATTGCCTTCATTTGCCAAGGAAGGTCTTTTGGAGGATTTGGCTGAATATGCTTCTTTAGGAACCAGAATGAGAGAAATATTGGATGAAGCAGAATTCATAGAATCATTAAACAACGAATTTGATGGAAGAATATATTTTTTACCGAGTGTTGATGCCGGCAAAAAGCATAATAATTTGCAGGTGCTGTGGATTAATATGGGATGGCTTAAGAAGCTTTCACTCAAGGTTCCTGAAACCACGGATGATTTAGAAAAAGT
>DCGY01000041.1:0-48339 GCA_002314715.1 Lachnospiraceae bacterium UBA1766
ATAAGGCAGGTCTTGAGGCAGCACTTAGATTAAAGGATCAGTACGGTGCAGAAGTTACCGTTATTACCATGGGTCTTCCTAAGGCAGAGGATGTTCTTCGCGAGGCTATGGCTATGGGTGCTGACAAGGGAATCCTTGTTACCGATAGAGTACTTGGTGGTGCAGATACCTGGGCTACTTCTCAGACTCTTGCAGGTGCAATCCGTAACTTAGATTACGATTTAATTATTACCGGACGTCAGGCAATCGACGGAGATACCGCTCAGGTAGGTCCTCAGATTTCCGAGCATCTTGGTATTCCTGTAATTTCCTACGCACAGAAGATTGAAATCGAAGGAAACAGCGTAATCGTTGAGCGTCAGTATGATGACAGATATCATGTATTAAAGGCTCAGATGCCTTGTCTTGTAACTGCACTTGCTGAATTAAACGAGCCTCGTTACATGACTCCCGGCGGAATCTTCGATGCATGTGATGCAGAAATCACTGTATGGGGAAGATCAAACCTTGTAGATGTTGAAGATTCTAACCTTGGTCTTAAGGGTTCACCTACCCAGATCGCAAAGGCATCCGACAAAGTACGTAAGGGCGCAGGCGAGAAGGTTACTCTTGATACCGCAGAAGCTGTTGACTACATTGTTGGTAAGTTAAAAGATAGACATGTGATTTAATTTGCCATGGAGCTGCGAAATCGCAGTCGTGGAATGTAGAATCACAACTTAATTGATATGGAGGAAAACAAAGATGAACTTAGAAGAATATAAGGGCGTATATGTCTTTGCTCAGCAGGTAGACAATGTATTAAACAGCATCGCCTTCGAGTTGATTGGTAAAGGTAAAGACCTTGCGAATGACTTGGGTACCGATGTAACTGCTGTATTGGTTGGTAGTGACGTTAAGGGCTTAGCAGATGAGCTCGCAGAGTACGGCGCTGACAGAGTAATCGTAGTAGATGATCCTGAGTGTAAGGAATACAGAACTGAGCCTTATGCACATGCACTTGCTTCCGTAATCGAGAAGTACAAGCCTGAAATTTTCCTTGTAGGTGCAACCGCAATCGGTCGTGACTTAGGTCCTCGTGTTTCCGCAAGAATTCACACCGGACTTACTGCAGACTGTACTCAGCTTGAAGTTGGTGATTTCCCCATCAACCCTATTCCCGGTAAGGAGCAGAAGCACAACCAGTTATTAATGACTCGTCCTGCTTTCGGTGGTAACACCATTGCTACGATCGCATGTCCTGATTTCCGTCCTCAGATGGCTACTGTACGTCCCGGCGTTATGCAGAAGCGTGAGAAGGTTGCAGGAGCAAAGGCTGTAATCGAGGAGTTCAATCCCGGATTTACACCTGACAACAAGTATGTAGAAATCTTAAAGGTTGTTAAGGCTGTATCTGATACCGTAGATATCATGGATGCAAAGATTCTTGTATCCGGTGGTCGTGGTGTTGGTTCTGCTGAGAACTTCAAGCTTCTTGATGATCTCGCTGCAGTACTTGGCGCAACCGTTAGCTGCTCTCGTGCAGTTGTAGATGCTGGTTGGAAGTCAAAGGATTTACAGGTAGGTCAGACCGGTAAGACCGTTCGTCCTAATGTATACTTTGCAATCGGTATTTCCGGTGCTATTCAGCACTTGGCTGGTATGGAAGAGTCCGATATCATCATCGCTATCAACAAAGATGAGACCGCTCCTATCTTTGATGTAGCTGATTACGGTATCGTAGGTGATTTGAACAAGGTTCTTCCTGCTTTGACTGAGAAGTTAAAGAGCGAACTTGCTGCAAAATAATCTATTTTGTAATAGTGAACTTGAATCCCCTGAGACCCTTTGTCTCAGGGGTTTTCTATGAGTAAGAAATGCGAAGCTGTGCTTTGGGGTACAGACAGAAAACAAGCGGTGTAAGGCTTAGAGGATCATGAAAAGATACATTGATTTAAACGATATTACAGACGGAAAAAAATACGGTTCCAATGATATGGTGCGGGCAGACAGCTTCGGCTGTGCCGGCTGCTCTGGCTGCTGTAAGAACTGCGAGACTATTTTGTTGGATCCATTTGATATATATGAATTGGAAAATGCCACGTCCCTGGATTTTAACGGGCTTTTGGAGAGCGCGCTGGAGCTTCAGGTAATGGATGGAGTGATTTTGCCCAAGCTTTCCATGAACGGTGAGAAGGAAGGGTGTAGCTTCTTAAATGAAGAAGGCCGCTGCAGAGTGCATGTGCATCGACCCGGCATCTGCCGATTATTTCCCTTGGCCAGGGTATATGAAGAGGGCAAAATGTATTATGTTTTGCAGAAAGACGAATGTCCGAAGGCCAGAGGAAAGGTGAAGGTATCCAAGTGGTTGGGCATCGAGCGGTTGGAGGAATATGAAACCTTTGTGCTTCAGTGGCATTATTTTCTGAATGCTCTGGAGAAGAAGCTGGAAAAGCTTTCAACCGAAGAGAAGAAAGATTTGAATATGCGATTTTTGAAGGCGTTTTATCTGACAGAATTCCGGAGGGAGAAGGATATTTTTGAACAGATTGCCAAACGCATGGAAGTATTTCGAAAAAGAGAAGCTTTTGAAGAATAATCGTGGATATTGTGGTTCGATAAGAAGCATAACACAATAGATTGACGAGTGTATAAAAAAGGTTTACAATATATTGGTTTAGAATAATCTGCCAAAAGATAAAGAAAAGAGGAAAGAAACGTGGCTATGACAAGACGTGAGGCCAGATTGAGAAGACGCAGAAAACGCATGATAAAAAGAATTCTTGCGTATCTGGTTTTGTTATGCATCGTTGTTGGAATTTTATATATCGGCGCGAAATTGTTGCTTGGAAATCAGGTGTACAAGGAATATAAAGTGGAGGCCGGAAGTACCGTAGAGGCTTCCGATTTGTTTAAAAAGGAGAACCCGGGGGCACTCTTTACGGAGAACAGCGGCACCATTGATACACACAAACCGGGAACCTATCCCGTAAAGGTTACCAACGGCAAGCGGGTTTATAAGTGTGATGTAAAAGTCGTGGATACGGTGGCACCTACCGCCAAGACCATTCCCGTGAAATTAAAATGGGGTGAGACCTGTAGCGCGGAAGAAATGGTAACAGAGGTTGTGGATGCAACCGAAGTACGAATTATGTTTAAAAATGAGCCGGATTTCCAAAAAGAGGGAGCACAGCAGGTTTCCGTTTTGATCTCCGATCAGGGGAACAATGTCAGCGAGTTATATGCGGAATTGACGATTTTGCCTAAGGATACGGAACCGCCTGTGATTGAAGGTGCCAGAGATTTGGAATTCACCATGGGAAGTACGGCGACCTATCGAAAAGATATTGTATTAACCGATAATTCCGGGGACGAGGTGGAGCTGGAAATTGATTCTACGCAGGTAATCTTAGATCAGGAGGGCGCATATCCTCTGACCTATACGGCTACCGATGCTTCCGGAAATTCCTCTTCCGTAACCGTAACCGTTTATATCAGCCCGGAATCCTACAGTGTATCCGAAGTTTATGCTTTGGCGGATAAAGTAATTGCCGATATTATCACCGAAGATATGACCGGTTATGATAAGATTTGGGCGATTTTCCAGTACATTCGCAAGAACGTGGGATATATTAACCATTCCGAAAAGATTAACTGGGTACAGGGTGCCTATGAAGGCCTTGTAAACAAGCAGGGAGACTGCTATGTATATGCCTGCATTTCCAAAGTGCTTTTGGACAGAGCCGGCATCAAAAATATGGATATTGAGAAAATTCCTGCCAAGTCACAGCATTTCTGGAATTTGGTGGACATCGGGGAAGGCTGGTATCACTTTGACACCACGCCTCGTGTGGATCATCCGACGATTTTCTATTGGGACGATGCCACCTTGATGGAATATTCCCAGAAGCATAATCTTTCTCATAATTACGATCATGATTGTTATCCAAAGGTTCAGTAAGGAAAGAGAGAATCAAAAACCTTAAGGAGCGTAAAGGATGAAGAAGTTAGGAATTATCGGCGGATTGGGGCCTATGGCTACGGTTTATTTCCTCCAACTGATTACCCAGATGAGTGAAGCGACGGTGGATCAGGAGCACATGGAGATTTTGCTGCACAGTAAGCCCTCCATTCCCGACAGAACCCGTTATATTTTGGGACTAAGTCAGGAGAATCCGGTAAACGATATGATTGCCATCGGCAAAGAATTAAAGAACCGGGGAGCGGAAGTAATCGCCATTCCCTGTATTACCGCCCATTATTTCCACAATCAGATGGAAGATGAAATTCAGGTTCCGGTATTGCATGCCATTCAGGATACCTGTCGTTATCTGAAGGAGCGTGGAATTACAGCGGCGGGAATAATGGCCACAGACGGTACGGTGCAAAGCAAACTGTTCCAGACGGAAATGGAAGCCCAGGGGATTCGCCCCGTAGTTCCCGGAAAAGAGGGACAGGCCAAGGTGATGGATTTGATTTATAACCAGGTCAAAAAGGGAAAAACCGGAGACCTTTCCATGTTGGAGGAGGTGGCTTTGGAGTTAAAAAACCAAGGCGCACAGGTTTATTTACTTGGTTGTACCGAGCTGTCTTTGCTAAAAAGAGACTACCCATTGCCTGCAGGCTATTTGGATGTGATGGAAGTGCTTGCCCGTCAGGCAGTTTTGGAATGCGGTCAATTCCGCAGGGAATATGAAGAATTAATAACGAAATAACAGAGGATGGACGAACCATGCAAAACAATGTATTGGATTATTTTGAAAATTCCATAAATCGTGTGCCGGACAAGATTGCCTTTTCCAACGGCACCGATTCCTTGACCTTTCGACAGGTGTATGACCAGAGTAATTCCATCGGAACCTGGTTACACCAAAAAGGCATTTACAAACAGCCGGTAGTGGTATTTATGAACAAGCATCCAAAGGAGATTACCGCTTTCTTTGGTGTCATTCGCGGTGGCTGCTTCTATGTACCCATTGATGAGGAGATGCCCAGAATCCGTATTGATTTGATTTTGGACAACCTAAAGCCCGGATTGATTATCTGCGATGCGCAGACCAAGGGAATTGCGGAAACCTTTACCGCTTTTCACGGAGAACTGGCCTTGTATGATGATATCTGCAATTCCAAGGCAGATGAGGCGGCACTTGGGGAAATTCATGACAAGACACTGGATACCGATCCGATTTATGTGGTGTTTACTTCCGGTTCTACGGGAATTCCAAAGGGAGTTGTGGCAAACCATCGTTCCGTATTGGATTACATTGCGCAGCTTTCCGACGTGTTGGAATTTAACGAGCAGACGGTGTTTGGTAATCAGACCCCGCTCTACTTTGATGCCTGCCTAAAGGAGCTTTATCCGACGCTGAAATTCGGCGCTACCACCTATCTGATTCCCAAGGAGCTTTTCAGTATTCCGGTGAAGCTGGTAGAGTTTATGAACGAGCATGAAATCAATACCATTTGCTGGGTAGTGTCTGCGCTGACCATGATTTCTGCATTTAACACCTTCAAAACCGTGGTGCCCAAGTATTTGAACAATATTGCCTTCGGAAGCGAAGTGTTCCCCATTAAGCAGTACAAGCGCTGGAAGGAAGTGCTTCCGGATGCCAGATTTACCAATTTGTACGGTCCTACCGAGGGTACCGGAATGTGCTGCTATTACAAGCTTCTTCGCGATTTCGAGGAAGGAGAGGCAATCCCCATCGGTCAGCCTTTCTTTAACACCGAAATTCTGCTATTGACGGAGGAGAACAAGCCTGCGGCAGACGGAGAAGTTGGAGAGATTTGTATTCGCGGAACGTCCCTTACCATGGGCTATTACAATAATTTCGAGAAGACCAATGAGGTGTTTGTACAAAACCCCTTGAATACGGCTTATCCCGAGCTGATTTATCGCACCGGTGATCTGGGTAAGAAAAATGCCTATGGCGAGCTGGTATTTGTATCCCGCAAGGATTATCAGATTAAGCATATGGGTCATCGAATCGAGCTGGGCGAAATCGAAGCGAATGTAAATATGCAGGAGGAAATCAAGATTTCCGGATGTGTTTACGATGATGTAAAGGGCAAAATCGTGCTCTATTACGTGGGCGAGATTGAGGAGAAGGATTTGATGGTGAAATTAAAGGACAGCCTTCCCCGTTATATGCTTCCCAACATGATTCATAAACTGGATGCCATGCCTTTTACCGCCAACGGTAAAATCGATCGCGTGACATTGAAAAAGAATATTTAAGTGAAAAATAAAGGAGAAAAAACATGGAACAATTATTAGAGATTTTAAGTGACTTACATCCCGAAGTGGATTTTGAAACAGAGGACCATTTGATTGACGATAAGATTTTGGATTCCTTTGATATTATTTCCATCATTTCCGAAATCGCAGAGCAGTACGATGTTACCATTTCCGCAGAGCATATCATTCCCGAGAATTTTAACTCTGCAGAGGCATTGTATGATTTGATCGAAAGATTGGAAGATGAGGAATAAGGATGCTTTTTACATCGTATAGCTTTATGGGCTTTTTGTTGGTACTGTTTTGTCTGTACTACATAATTCCCGCCAAACATCAATGGAAGCTCCTTCTTCTGGCCAGCTATATATTCTATTTCCTGGCGAAACCGATCTATTTGATTTATATCCTGGTAACCACGGTCAGCACCTGGTTTGCGGGAATTCAAATCGATAAGGTACAAAATACACAAAAGGCATATTTGGCAGAACATAAGGCAGACCTGGACAAGGAGACCAAGAAGCAGTACAAGGCCTCTATGAAAAAGAAAACCTGGCACTGGTTGCTGGCCTGTCTTTTGTTTAATTTGGGAATCCTGGCGGTGGTAAAATATACCAACTTTACGATTTCCAATATCAATTCCCTGGTACAGCTCTTTGGAGGAAAACCCCTTAGTTTTATCAATATCATTGTTCCGCTGGGCATTTCCTTTTATACCTTTCAGGCCATGGGTTATATCATTGATGTATACCGTGGTACCTCCAAGGCACAGACGAATCCTTTCCGATTTGCCTTGTTTGTATCCTTCTTTCCCCAGCTTGTACAGGGACCAATCAGCCGCTATGGAGATTTGCATGAGTCCTTGTTTGCAGAGCATTCCTTTGATGGCAAAAATGTAGCGTTTGGTCTTCAGAGAATTCTCTGGGGTTATTTCAAAAAGATGGTTATTGCGGACCGTATGCTAATCGGTGTCAATACACTGATTCAGAATCCGGACCGGTACAGCGGAGCCTATGCTTTTGCGGGCATGCTGTTTTATGCGCTGGAGCTGTATGCAGACTTTACCGGTGGCATTGATATTACCATCGGTGTGGCGCAGGTACTTGGAGTAAAGGTGACGGAGAACTTTAATCGTCCCTATTTTTCAAAGAATATCAAAGAATACTGGAACCGTTGGCATATTACCATGGGTTCCTGGTTTACCGATTATATTTTCTATCCCATATCCGTTTGCAAGCCGATGCTAAAGCTTTCCAAGCACTCCAGAAGTCTTTTGGGAGAGAGCATCGGAAAAAGAGTACCGATTTATCTTTCTTCCTTTATCGTGTGGTTTACCACTGGTATCTGGCATGGAGCCAGCTGGAACTTTATCGTATGGGGTCTGGGCAACTGGGTGGTGATTATGGTATCCCAGGAATTGGAGCCCTTGTATGCCAAGTTCCATAATCGCTTTGCTGTAAAGGATAAATTCGGATTCCGCCTGTTTCAGGTGATTCGAACCATACTTCTTATGAGCAGTCTTCGTATGTTTGACTGTTATCGGGATGTACCCCTTACCTTCCGCATGTTTGGAAGCATCTTTACCAAGTTTAACTGGAATGTACTTTGGGACGGTTCCCTGTTAAATATTGGTCTTTCCGCGTTGGATTACGGTATCCTTTCGGCAGGCGTTGTGCTGTTGACCACCGTAAGCCTGGTACAAAGAACCGGTAGCGTACGGGAAAAAATTCATAAGAAGCCTTACTGGCTAAGAGCCGCAGTGTGGTATGGCCTGTTCCTTTGCGTCCTATTGATGGGAGCATACGGAATCGGTTATGATGCAAGCCAGTTTATTTACAATCAGTTCTAGGATTAAGGTAAGAAAATGAAGAAAAAACGTTGGTTAACCATTGTGCTGACCGCCATCCTCATTCTCGGCAGTCTGTTTCTTTTGCAGAAGCTTTTGATGCCGAAATATGTGGCCGATGTGGTGGAAGGCGCTTTTATCGCAGAATATTATCAGGAAGAAAAGAATCATGATGTGGTCTTTATCGGAGACTGTGAGGTCTATGAGAACTTTTCTCCCATTACCCTGTGGCAGGAATACGGTATAAACAGTTACATTCGAGGCAGCGCACAGCAGCTCATCTGGCAGTCCTATTATCTGCTGGAGGACACCCTGCGCTATGAAACCCCTCAGGTGGTAGTGTTCAATGTCCTGTCCATGAAATACAATGAGCCCCAAAAGGAAGCCTATAATCGTATGTCCATTGAAGGAATGAAGTGGTCTATGTCCAAGGTGAAATCCATTCAGGCTTCCATGACCTCCCGGGAAAATTTCCTGGATTACGTCTTTCCGATTCTTCGCTATCATTCCAGATGGAGTCAGTTGACGGAAGATGACTTGAAGTATATGTTCCAAACCAAGCAGGTGTCCCACAACGGATATTATATGCGTGTGGATGTGAAGGCGGCCGGAGAGATTCCGGAAGGAAAGCCTTTGGCGGATTATCAATTTGGTGAGAATGCCTATACCTATTTGGATAAAATGACTGCACTTTGTAAAGAGAAGGGCATTCAACTGATTCTCATTAAGGCACCCAGTCTGTATCCCTACTGGTATGATGAGTGGGAAGCGCAGATTGAGCAGTATGCAGAGGACAATGATTTGCTGTATATCAATTACCTGGAGCTTGTGGATGAAGTGGGAATTGATTTTACCCAGGATACCTATGATGCAGGTCTTCATATGAATTTGTCCGGTGCGGAGAAGCTAAGCCATTCCTTCGGCCAAATTCTTTCGGAGGAAGTTCAGGTTCCCAATCGAAGCGGGGAAGCGCATCTGCAGGAAATCTGGAAAGAAAAAATTGCGGCCTACGAAGCAGAGAAGCAGGAACAGTTCACAAAATATTCAAAATAACGTGATAAGATACACGAATGAAACAGAAAAGAGTAAAGTTATGAAAAAGAAAATGTTAGGTATGTTATTGATAGTCGGCCTTCTTTGTGTAGCCGGCTGTGGCAGTGATGCAAAGGGATCCGATGCAGTGAATGTACAGGGTAGTTCTGTGGTAGCCGATCAGAACGATACACAGAAGGAAGCACAGGCGGACGGCTATGTATTTGTATACAAGAAAACCACCATCACAGTAAATGGGGATATGGCTCCTGTTGCCGAAGCTTTGGGAGAGCCGACCTCTTATTTTGAGGCAGCAAGCTGTGCCTTTGACGGTTTGGATAAGATTTATACCTATGGCCCCATTGTAGTGGAAACCTATCCGGAAGGAAATAAGGATCTGGTTTCTGCCATTATTGTAAAGGATGATTCCGTTACGACTCCCGAGAAGGTTACCATCGGTTCCTCCAAGCAGGAAATGCTGGATGCCTACGGAAAGGACTACACCGAAGAGGCAGGTATGTTTGTTTACAAAAAGGGTTCCATGAAGCTGCAGTTTATCGTAAAGGATGATGTGGTTACTTCCATTCAGTATTCCTCTACGGCGGTTTTTGAATAAGGAATCCCGAGATTGGAGGGATTTTGTATGAAACGCTTATTATTTTTCCTGGTGGGAATTATTGCCAAGATTCACAATAAGATTCTCAGCATTAACGATGCGTACGAATACAATTTTTCCGATAAGGATTTACATTTTCTGGTTATCGGCCTGTTGGGCATGGCCATGATTTTTGTGGTATATCCTGTGTTTAAATATCTGGCGAAAAAGGGTCACATTATGACCATCAGCTGGATTTATGTATTTACTCTGATTATTGTGATTACCTTCGCAATTGAAATCGGACAGAAAATCAGCGGAACCGGAAACATGGAATTCGCCGATGTTATGTACGGCGTGGTTGGATTTCTGGCTATGTTTGTGGCCTTTGCTTTTTGCCGAGGGATTTATCATCTGATTCGGAATTGGATCAGCCGGCAAAATCGGGACAAATAATCGGAGACAGTGTATCATTTGACAAGTGAGCAAATTCCGTACATAATAGAACATGAGGCCCCTGCAAAGCTTTCGGGGCATGAAAAAAAGAAGAAATGTGAGAGAGAAAATGGCAGAGAATAAAGTGATTAAATTTCACCTTCCCGGACTTAGTTTTAATTTCCCCATCAATATGCTTTTTGTAGATTTGCTGAAGAAAAAACCGGAGCTTTTCCGTGATGGAATACAGGTTGCATCTTTCTTTGGTGAGTTCCCCACCTCCCTTTGGAACGGCGGACGTTTCAGCTATGGTGTACAGTGCCCCAAGGAAATGGTAAAGCACACGGTGGAGACCATCAACGGACTGGGTATTCCGGTACGTTATACCTTTACCAATCCGATTATTTATGAAGAGGATTTGGCGGACGATTATTGTAACTACTGTATGCAGGTAGGAGATAACGGCATGAATGAAGTTATGATTTTATCTCCGATTTTGGAAAAGTATATTCGTGAGAAATACCCCAGCTACAAGCACAACAGCTCTACCTGTAAGGAAATCAAGGATATTGAGAAATTTAAGGCAGAGATGAACGGTGAGTATGCTCTGGTGGTATTGGATCAGAACCTGAATCATGATACGGATTTCCTGAATCAGATTGAGGACAAGAGTCGAGTGGAGATTTTGGTAAACTCCTGCTGCGGTCCCAACTGTACCAGAAGAGCGGAGCATTATGAGGTCATTTCCGCACAGCAGAGAGTGGTTATGGCGAACCGTGAGCTGGCTTCGGGAGTAAAGCCGGAAACCGTATGGGAGAAGCTGCCGGAATATGTAAAGAAGAGACTTCCCGGAGATGCAAAGGAAGGAAAGCTTCCCATGTCGCCCCAGGGTTTCCCGGTATTCCCGCTTCCGGAATGGAATTGTTCTTATGGAGATTTCAACACACCATTTACCGTACAGGGCAATATAAATTATATCCCCGCAGAGGAGTTGTGGAATACTTACGTACCCATGGGATTTTGCAACTTTAAGCTGGAAGGCAGAACCGGTAATGTATTCTCTATCGTAGAAAACTATGTAAATTATATGTGTAAACCGGAGCATAAGGATGAAGTTCGTTATACCTTGCTGACTCAGTTAAAAGGCCAGGGTATTATCGGTGTAAACAGAACCTGGTGGAGAAGACCCCAGGCACCTTCAAGAAAATAACTTTTGAAAAAACATCAAACGACCAATTCTACGAGGAAGCAATTCTTTTGGGAATTGGTCGTCTTTGTATGGCAGAGAGCATTTGAGAGTATGGAAGCGATTTGCGAAAAAATCAATTATTTCAGATAATATATCATTGGAAAGAGCACGTTTATAAGATAGTATGTATTCCATACAAAGCACGTATGAGGAGGATATTTATGAGAAGAAAACAGGTGATTGCTGCCGGATTGATTCTATCCGTCGGTTTGCTTTTGGGAGGCTGTCAAAAGCAGAGCGTTGAGATGACGGAAAGCCCTTCTGTCGACACAGTGGAAAGCAGTGTCCCGGAGAGCGAATCAAAGGAAGAGACGATAAAAGAGAGCAGTACAGAGGAAGAAAGCAATACAGAACAGACCGCGCAAAATTCTACAGAGGCTTCGTCTGTTGAAGAAAGTACGGAAACATCGCAACAACAAGGAGAACAGGAAATGGTAAACGGATACGAAATTAAAATCAAGTGCCCTGCAGATTATTTGACCAAACAAAGCGGAGTGAAATATGGGGAATTAAAGAGCATCACCTATTATTCCACCACCTGCGAAAAGGACAGAAAGGCCAACGTTCTGCTTCCGGCAGGATATACGGAAGAAAAGCAGTATCCGGTCATTTATCTGTTACATGGAATTTTTGGAGATGAAAATACCATGGTTGGCGGTACGGTGAATACCATCGGCAACATGATGGCTGAGGGCATTACCAGGGAAGCGATTGTGGTATATCCCTACATGTATGCCAGCAAGACCAAGGACGCCTGTACGGCCATTGATGTGGAAAACACCCTTGCTTATGATAACTTTATCAATGATTTGGTTACTGACTTAATGCCTTATATGGCAGCAAATTATTCTGTGCTGGAGGGCAAAGAAAATACGGCAATCATGGGCTTTTCCATGGGTGCCAGAGAGTCCCTGGCCATTGGATTGCAAAGACCGGATTTGTTTGGATATGTGGGCGCGGTAGCACCTGCTCCCGGACTGGTACCAGGTAAGGACTGGGCCATGGAACATCCCGGACAGTTCCGGGAAGAGGAAGTGAAGTATGAGGACGAAACTCCCTATATGATTTTCCTTTGTACCGGAGACAGTGATAAGACCGTAGGCCGTTTCCCTTATACCTATCATGATTTGTATGAGAAAAACGGTATTGAGCATACCTTCTGGGAAATCCCCGGTTCCGACCACGGAGATCCGGCGATTTCCAGCCTGGTATATAATTTCCTGCGCTATATTTTTCAGTAAGAAATTGTTAATTATCGAAAACCAGGGGGAGAAAACAGATGCTGGGTGTATATCAGAAAATCAGTGAGAAAATAGAACAGGCAGAACGAAAAGAAAATATGCTGTTTTTTGGTTCAAAGGCATTTTCCTATCGTATTATGCCTGTAAACTCCGGGGTACTTCGAATAACGGTTACAAAGGGGAAGGATTTCTCGGCTGTTCCAAAGCCGGGAGTCCTTCCTTTTGACGTTTATAAGGAGTGGGAGCTGGAGGAAAATGAAGAATTTTTGTGGGTAAAAACCAAGGACTTAGTCCTCCGGATCCAGAAAGAAACAGGCTCCTTTACCTATCTGAATACAGAAGGGGAGATTCTATTAAAGGAGCGGGACAGATGCAGTAAAGAACTGGAAGAGTTTACAGCTTATCGCCTGGTAGAAGGTGGAGCGGTAGAGAAGGAAATCGTGGAAACCGCTGACGGCAGGAAGGAAATTATTCGAAGCGCGGATAAGGAGGAAGCGGGCAAACTGTTTCATACCAGAGTGCATTATCAGTGGCAGGAAGGGGAGGAACTGCTTGGACTTGGTCAGCAGGAGGAAGGGAAGCTTTCCCTTCGCGGCCGCACGGTTTATGTACATCAGGCCAACCGCAAAATAGCCATTCCGTTTTTGGTATCCGGTCGGGGATACGGGTTGTTGACGGATACCTACAGCCCCATGATTTTTCGGGACGACAGCTTCGGAAGTTATCTCTACACAGAGGCAGATATGGAGTTGGACTATTATTTCCTGTATGGACAAACCATGCCGGAGTGTATTCGTCTCTACCGTGAATTGACCGGGGCGGCAGAACTTCTTCCCAAGTGGGCCTATGGATATGTACAGTCTCAGGAGCGTTATGAAACGGCCCGGGAATTACTGGATACGGTTTCGGAGTATCGAAAAAGAGGTCTGGGACTGGACGGAATCGTTTTAGACTGGTGCTCCTGGGAGGATGGCATGTGGGGACAAAAATCCCTGGATCCCAAGCGGTTTGAAAATCCCAAGGAATGGATGGAAAGCCTGCATAAACAGGGCGTTCGTTTTATGCTTTCCATCTGGCCCAACATGGACCCTCACTGCAAGGACTATAAGGAATTTGAGGAGAAGGGCTTACTGCTTCCCGGCAGCAATATTTACAATCCTTTTGAGAAGGCGGGAAGAGAACTGTATTGGCAGCAGGTGGAGAAAAATCTGTTTTGCCACGGAATCGATGCCTGGTGGTGCGATAACAGCGAACCCTATACACCGGAATGGAATCACATGGTTCGGCAGGAGCCGGACACCATGTATCATGAATATGTAAAAGAAACCCAAAATCACATGGATGCCTGGAGAACCAACAGCTTTGCCTTCTATCATGCCCAGAGCCTTTATGAGGGACAGCGAAGCGTGAGCGAAGAGAAACGTGTCTTTAATCTCACCAGAAGCGCTTATACGGGACAACAGCGATTTGGTACGGTATTGTGGTCCGGAGATATTTCCGCATCCTGGGATACCTTTCGAAAGCAGATTGCGGAGGGCTTATCCTTTAGCGCCAGCGGTATGCCCTATTGGACGGCGGATACGGGTGCATTCTTTGTGCGTACGGGAGAACAGTGGTACTGGAACGGAGATTATCCCAAGGCGGATTTGGATTTGGGCTATCAGGAGCTTTATGTGCGCTGGTATCAGTGGTGCTGCTTCTTGCCTTTATTCCGCTGTCACGGTACGGATTGCAGACGGGAGCTTTATCAGTACGGTAAGGAAGTTCCGGCCTTTTATGAAGCGCTGAAAGCAACCAATGCCTTGCGATACCGCCTGCTGCCGTTTTTGTATTCGGTGGCCTACAAGGTATGGAAGGAGGGCGCTTCTTTCATGGAGCCCTTAGCATTTCGATTCCCGGAGGATGAAAAAGCAGTTAAGATTTGGAATCAATATTTGTTTGGAGAACAGCTTCTGGTATGTCCGGTGACGACTCCCATGTATTATGACAAGGATTCCAAGGTGCTTAACGGGGTTCAGAAAACGCAAAGGGTATATTTGCCTAAGGGAACCGATTGGTATGATTTTTGGACCGACAAGTCCTATGCAGGGGGACAGGAAGTGGAAGCGAACGCGGATATTTCCAAGCCGATACTGTTTGTAAAAGCAGGAACGATTTTGCCCCTGGCGGAATTTGAAGAACCTACATCGGCCTACAAACAGGTTCGTATCAGCGTATATCCCGGACAGGATGCAGTCTTTGACTATTATGAGGACGCGGGAGACGGATACGGCTACCAGCGGGGAGAGTATACACTTCGCCGACTGACCTGGGAGGAAAAAGCCGGGAAATTCGCAGAAACCGTTCTTGTGGACGGAGGAAGCCTTGAAACGAGAATGAACCTGCAAAAAGTCGTAAATATTGCTATGCAAAAGCCGGTAAAATAGGGTATACTAGATATTGTTTTTGTTAGGGCAACGGAATGGAAATAAGAGGATTCGTGTGAGGGATTTTTATGAGAGGATTAGAGCATTCCAGCAAAAATCAGATTCGACATAAGGTTTTTACCGAGGTGGCAAGGCTTGCTTTTGACGGAGGCGATTTTTCCAGAATCGAACAGCTTCCCTATAAGCTGGTGCCCGGCGAAATCAGTAGCTATTATGATAATATTTTCCTGGAAAGAGCGGTTATCGGAGAGAGATTGCGTACGACGATCGGACTACCGGTTCGTCCGCTTTCCCAGCATGCACCTTTATCTGAGGGAATCGAGGAAAGTGCCATTGAAGAGAAATATTATGAACCACCGTTGATCAATATTATTAAATTTGCCTGTCACGCCTGCCCGGAGAAGCGCACCATGGTAACCAACGGCTGTCAGGGCTGTCTGGAGCATCCCTGTACGGAGGTGTGTCCGGTGGGTGCTACGAAGATTGTTAACGGCTTATCCACCATTGACCCCGAGAAATGTATTAATTGCGGAAAATGTATGGAGGCCTGTCCCTATCATGCCATCATCCGTCAGGAACGTCCCTGTGCCAAGGCTTGTGGACTCAATGCGATCAAGTCGGATGAATACGGCAGAGCAGACATTGATTACAATATCTGTGTCTCCTGCGGTATGTGTCTGGTGAGCTGTCCCTTTGGAGCGATCGTGGATAAGAGCCAGATTTTTCAGGTGGCGTTGGCATTAAAGAGTGATACCCCGGTATATGCTGCCGTAGCCCCTTCCTTTATCAGTCAGTTCGGCGAAAAAGGAGACGAGGAGCATCTGAGAGCGGCTCTAAAGGCAGTGGGCTTCCAAAATATGTACGAGGTAGCCATTGGGGCAGATCTTTGTGCAATACAGGAAGCGGAGGACTTTTTGGAGGAAGTACCGGAAAAACTTCCCTTTATGGGAACCTCCTGTTGTCCGGCCTGGTCCAAGATGGCGAAGAGTCAGTTCCCGGAATATGCCAACTGTATTTCCATGGCATTGACCCCCATGGTATTGACGGCCCGTATGATTAAGAAGGCCCATCCGGAAGGAAAGATTGTGTTTATCGGTCCCTGTGCGGCAAAGAAGCTGGAGGCAAGCCGCAGATCGGTTCGAAGTGAAGTGGATTTCGTTCTCACCTTTGAGGAGATGTACGGTATCTTCGAAGCCAAGGGAATCGATGTAAATACGATTGTGCCTGAGAACCGAAGAGATTACACCAGTGCGGACGGCAAAGGATTTGCGGGAGCCGGTGGTGTGGCCAAGGCGGTTGTAAATGTGATTAAGCAAAAAGACCCCGATCGTGAAGTGAAGGTAGTTTGTGCAGAGGGTCTGGCAGATTGTAAGAAGATGATGCTTTTGGCAAAAGCAGGGAAATACAACGGATATCTGTTGGAGGGTATGGCCTGTCCGGGAGGATGTCTGGGAGGTGCCGGTGTAGTCAGTGATGCAAAGAAGTCCGGACTGGCACTCCAAAAAGAAATGGAAAAATCTGTATTAAAAAATTGTTCCGAGACCGGATATGCGGCATACTTGGAAGTGATTGCGGAGGATCGAAAGAGTAATGAAAATAACCACTAAGCAGATTGCGTTGACAGGGATTATGCTGGCAATTATCATTGTCAGCCAGTTTTTTAAGAATGCTTCGGTATATGCTACCGGAAGTGTTGTAAATATGGTTTTGATTTTAAATACGGTTTGGTGTGGTCCTGTGTGCGGAGCTTTGTTGAGTGTCATTGCTCCCATTACCGCATTTTTTATTACCGGTTCTCCTTTGATTTCCGCGGTACCGCTGATTTTGCCTGCCATTATGTTGGGAAATCTGATTTATGTACTGGTGTTTCATTTCCAGTTCCGGCTTACAAAGAAATCCTCGATTGCTTCGAAAAAAAATATCCGGATTTTGCTGTTTATTGCGGCCGGTGTGGTGGGTGCCTTTTTGAAGGCGGCATTTATGGGCACATCCATCAACCTATGTATTATACCGTTTTTTGGAGCAAATCTGCCGGCGAAAATGGTTGCTGCCGCCAAATTGCAGTTCTCAATCGTGCAGCTGATTACCGCATTGATTGGTACGGTGGCTGCGGCAGTTTGTTACGGAAGGATCAATGAATATGGCCAAACAGAAAGAAGTTAAAACCAATGCCATGCGAATCCTGGAGACATTAAAGATTCCCTTTGAGCATTTTACATATGAATGTGATGAATTTGTGGATGGCATCCAGGTGGCGGATATGCTGGGATTGCCCCACGAACTGGTATACAAAACCCTGGTTACGGTGGGAAACAGCAAGAATTATTTTGTGTTTGTGATTCCCATCGAGGCAGAGCTGGACTTAAAGGCAGCAGCCAGGAGTGTGGGAGAGAAAAACGTGGAGATGATTCACGTAAAGGATATTAATCAGATAACCGGATATATTCGTGGCGGCTGTACCTGTATCGGAATGAAGAAGCAATTCGAAACCCGTATTGACGAAACAGCCTCAAATTTGGAGAAAATGATCGTTAGTGGAGGAAGAATCGGCTCACAGCTGAAATTGGCTCCAAATGACCTTATACGCGCTTCCAAGGGGTGCTTTGCAGATGTGATTCGGCATGCATAGAGAAGTGTATAACGGTTGGAAAGGAAATAGGACGATGGAAGAACTTACCAGAGGTTTTTATACAGGGGAAAGAGCCCTGTTTATGGCACAAGACAAGAGAATACTGGATTCTATTTTTGATGACGGCGAATCTCCCTTAAAGGAGAGCAAGAACATAGAGCTTGTCAATTGTTCGTTTAAGTGGAAATATCCCCTGTGGTATGCCAAGGACATTGTGGCCAGAGACTGTAAGTGGTTTGATATGGCCAGAGCCGGTGTATGGTATACAGACAATATGGTAGTGGAAAAGGCTATGATTGAAGCTCCCAAAAATTTCCGCAGATGTAAAGGCCTGACCTTGAAGGATGTGACCTTCTTCAATGCCCAGGAAACCCTGTGGAGCTGTGATGGGGTAACCATGGAACATGTCACCGCCAAAGGGGATTATTTTGCCATGAATTCCGAGAATATGACCATCTCCGACTTCAGACTGGACGGTAATTATTCCTTCGACGGCTGTAAAAATATTGAGATTCATGATGCCACCATGCTTTCCAAGGATGCCTTTTGGAACAGCGAAAATATTACGGTATACGATTCCTATATTTGTGGCGAATACTTGGGATGGAATGCGAAAAACCTGACCTTAATCAACTGTACCGTAGAAAGCCTTCAGGGCATGTGCTATATCCAAAACTTAGTGATGAAAAATTGTAAGCTGATCAATACCACCCTGGCCTTTGAGTATTCCTCTGTGGATGCGCAAATTGAAGGGGCTGTCGACAGTGTACTGAATCCTTCGGAGGGCTCCATTACCGCAGACAGTATCGGAGAACTTCGTATGGAAGCGGATAAAATCGATCCTACCAGGACAAAAATCGTTTGCCGAAAGAGCGTATAGAAACATGAACATTTTATCGTTGGAAAATATTACAAAAGCATTCGGAGAACGCAAGATTTTGGATCAGGCCTCCTTCTTTTTGCAGGAAGGGGAAAAGGTGGGGATTATCGGTATTAACGGTACCGGAAAATCCACTTTGCTAAAAATGATTGCGGGACTGGAGGATGCGGACGAAGGAAAGATTACCTTTGCCAATCATGTAATTTGCAGCTTTCTCCCCCAACATCCTGTTTTTGAGGGAGAGGATAAGGTAATTGATGCTGTGCTGAAAAAGCGTCGGGAAACCAGCAAAGAAGTAGGTGGAGGAGAAGTGGAAACCGAAGCCAAACGAATGCTGACCAGGCTTGGGGTAACGGACTTTGAGGCCAGGTGCAAAACCCTGTCCGGCGGAGAACGCAAGCGTCTTGCATTGGTGGCGGCGCTTCTTTCCGATTCGGAAATTTTGATTTTGGATGAGCCTACCAACCATTTGGATCATGAGATGGCCGACTGGCTGGAAGAGCAGTTAAAAAATCGCGTGGGAGCGGTATTGATGGTTACCCACGATCGCTATTTTCTGGATAGTGTGACCAATCGTATTCTGGAAATCGATAAGGGAAAACTGTACTCTTACCAGACCAATTACAGTGGCTTTTTGGCACTTAAGGCAGAGCGGGAAGAGATGGCCATGGCCAGCGAACGCAAGAGACAGTCTATTTTGCGCAAGGAGCTTGCCTGGGTGCAGAGAGGAGCACAAGCCAGATCTACCAAGCAAAAGGCCAGATTAGAGCGCTATGAGGCGTTAAAAAACGTGGCGGCGCCGGTTACCGATGGCAAGGTAGAGCTTAGCTCCGCCTCCAGTCGACTGGGTCGTACTACCTTGGAAATCAATCATATCAGCAAAAGCTATGGAGATAAGGTGCTGATTCGAGATTTTGAATATATTTTTTTAAAGGATGACCGCATCGGTTTTGTGGGAAGAAATGGTTGCGGAAAGTCTACCCTGATGAAAATGCTTCTGGGGCAGGTGCAGCCGGACAGCGGTAGTATCGTCACCGGTCAGACGGTTAAAATCGGTTATTACGCCCAGGAAATCGGGGAGGAGGAAATGCCCCCCAACCAGAAGGTCATTGATTATATCCGGGACGTGGCAGAGTTTGTGCAGACGCCGGAGGGACCGGTTTCCGCCGTGAAGATGTTGGAGAAATTCCTGTTTGAAGGCAAGGACCAGTATGGTCTTTTGAAAAAGCTTTCCGGTGGAGAGAGGAGAAGACTGAACCTTTTGAAGGTATTGATGGGCGCCCCCAATATTCTGATTCTGGATGAGCCCACCAATGATTTGGATATTACTACGTTAACGGTTCTGGAGGACTATTTGGACAGCTTTCAGGGCATTGTAATTATCGTTTCCCATGACCGTTATTTCCTGGATCGTACGGTTCGCCGAATCTTCGCCTTTGAGGATGGCGGTGTGCTTCGCCAGTATGAGGGCGGATACACGGATTACCGGCAAAAAAGAACCGATCTGCAGGGAGAAACCCCGGAGGGCATTGCAGCAAATGCATCCGCCACAAACAAAGCTTCGGACAATGGGGAAGAAAAAACAGATTCCAAGGCAGATTGGAAGAAGCGTACGGTGAAGCTGAAGTTTAGCTATCAGGAGCAAAAAGATTATGAGACCATTGAGCAGGAGATTGCCAAGCTGGAGGCAAGACTGGAAGAACTGGATGGCCTGATGGAGAAAAGCGCCAGAGATTTTGTGAAGTTGAATGAATTGACCAAAGAGAAGATTGATATGGAAAATCGCTTGGAAGAGAAGATGGACCGCTGGATGTATCTGGAGGAATTAAAAGCCAGAATCGACCGAGGAGAGACAAAGGAGGACTAGTTCATGAAGGTAGTAATGGTAAACGGCAGCAGAAGAGAAAACGGATGTACCCATACAGCACTTACGGAAATCGCGAAGGTATTGCAGGAAAACGGTATTGAGACCGAAGAATATTTTATCGGGGAACGTGCCATGAACGGACAGATGAATGAGGCTGTTAAGCAGGTGGCAGATGCAATGAAAACTGCGGATGGATTCATTGTTGGTTCTCCCGTATATTATGCTTCCCCCAGTGGTGAAGTAATCGCTTTCCTGGATCGCTTATTCGGTGCGGCGGAAACAGACCTTCGTTTTAAACCCGGCGCATGCATTACCAGCGCCAGAAGAGGCGGTACCACCGCAACTTTGGATGTATTGAATAAATATTTTCTGTATAACCAGATGCCTTTGGTTTCCTCCCGTTATTGGAATATGGTACACGGCAGTAACCCGGAGGAAGTACGAAAAGACGAAGAAGGTATGCAGATTATGCAAACCTTAGGTACCAATATGGCATGGATTTTAAAGAGCATTGAAGCCGGAAAACAGGCCGGCGTGGAGCAGCCACAGGCAAAGCAGAAGGTGTTTACGAATTTTATTCGCTAGAATTTGCACATTATGGATAAAAATGGTACAATAGAACAGTGTTTTGGTTGTTTTTTAAAATGATATTGTGGGGTGTAACGATGGCAAAACAATATATGATTAAATCTCCTTATATTTGTATTACTCCTTCGGTTGATTCCGACAGATGGGAAAGTGATTGGATTATTCTTCACCGAAAAGAGAAGAATAAACCCATTGGTCGTGTAACCTTTGCCGGGGAGAAAATCATGGGTTCGATTCCCATCAATCTTGAGTTGGATGAGCCTTACCGTAACAAGGGCTATGGTACAGAAGTGTTGAAGCTGATGGTTGAATGGGCCATGAGTTACAGAAATATTTATGAAGTGGTGGCAGTTACCGAGCACGAGAATGACAAGTGCATATGTGCCCTGGAGAAGGCCGGCTTTGTGTTCCGCGAGGAACAGGGCGGTATCGAAACCTATTCCATTACCAAGCCCAAAACAACCTGGGCAGGCTTGTATATGCTGATCGGTATTATTATCGGTATGATTATCGGTATCGTATTTGAGAACTTCGGAGTCGGTATGGCAGTAGGTATCCTGGCAGCAGTTTCCATTGGTGTGCCGATGGATATGAAGGAAGTCAAAGACCGGGAGCAGGTCACCGGTACGAAGGAGCAAAAGGCCGGAACCGGTAAGAAAAAGTAGGTAAAATGAAGAATGCTCGGATAGGGTAACAATGCATGGTTGAATATGCGGCTTTACATGGATACATCTGATTTTCAGGAAACAGGATTAACCGGTAAAACGGATTAACCCTGTTTTTTGTTTAAGATGATACAAGGAATATATCTTCAAACCGCCCCTGATTACGAGCTTTAAAGCTGCGAGTTTCATCAGAAAAATTTTAAGGGCAAAAGCACGAAAAATCAAGCGAAAACAGAGTATCAGACATATTTGTCCGGTTGAAATACGTCATTTTCTCACTTTCTGACGTGGTTTTCTAGAGACAAATGTATGATAATCGGCAGTGAAAGGAGGACCCTGAATGGTAGATCAGATAAAAATAGGCAACTTCTTAAAGGAGTTGAGAAAAGAAAATGACAAGACACAGGAAGAAATAGCAGAAAAGTTTGGTGTATCTTCACGAAGTGTTTCCCGTTGGGAAAACGGAAATACGATGCCGGATTTAGGCATTCTTGTTGAACTGGCTGATTATTATGATGTAGAAATTAGCGAGATTATTGATGGTGAAAGGAAAAGTGAGAAAATGGAAAAAGAAGAAAAAGAGACTTTGTTAAAAATAGCGGACTATGCAGATAAACAGAAGAAACAGGCAATCATTCGGGCAGTCGTGTTATTTTCATTAGAAATGGTGTGCTGTGGCTTTACGATTGCTTCGGCCATATTAGTGCTGAATAGTAAAGGTCAGATTCGTGCAGGATATGCGGTTGTGCCAATGTTTCTAACATTTGTATGTTCTATTGCTTTGATAATAAATGCAAAGGATTATGTTGGAAAGATACAAAGACAGCAATAAGTACTCGCCCTATGCCATTGCGTTGCATTTAGCGCTGTTGCACTATAGCGTTGCGCTGTATTTTTATGGCGTTGCGTGACATTTTAAGTACTTTCTTTTAGTGTAAAGGTATAAAAACGAAGGAGGTACTTATTATGTTAGAGGTACTTAAAAAGAACAAAATGAATTTAGCAATGGTAGTTTTATTGGGAGCAGTTTGGTTATTAATCATTCCTGTAATATTAGGAATCGAAAAAATATCAAAGAAATATCCAAAAACTTGTAAGTGGATTGCACGTGTTGTTTATTTCTTTATGATGGCATTTGGTGCATACATTATTATTATAAAACAACAAGTACAATATCTTCCGGTATTGATGTGTATGGGATTGGTGTTTTGTAATACAAAGAAAAAAGAGAATAAATAGAGGTGGGTATGGAAATATCAGATATATTAAAGAAGGCAAGAATAGAAAAGGGGATGACTCAACAACAAGTGGCAGATGCTATTTTTGTTACACGCCAGACTGTTTCGAAATGGGAATTAGGAAAAAGTGTTCCCGATGAAGCATCTCTGATATTGCTTTATAAATGTTTGGATATTGATAACGATGAGAAAAAACAATTAAGAAGCCTTTCAATTAATAAGCAAAGTGTTAAATTGATTTTCTTTGCAATAGTTTTTTCACCTGGAATTATAGGTATTCGTTATTTCCTATACAAAACAGGAATTCATGAAAATAAAAAATGTATTGCATTACTTAAGGCTATCGTTTTTGTTTTGTTTTCGTTGTATTTAAGAAGCTTATTCGATTTTGCGGCATATTTGATTATTGGAGTGGTAGTAGTTCTTTATCTGATATATCAGTTTTACATAAACGGATTGGAAATAGAAACGGACGAATCATCGTGATGATAACATGTTTTTGAAAAATGTGTTTCATATATTCATTTAAATCGTTTCGTAATTTTTCTATGTCTGATGATGCAGATTGTGTCTATTATAAAATGAAAGAGAGCCGGAACCGTTATTAAGGGAAAAAGGAACATTACTTTTATTTCTTCTGTTCTTCTTGCGGTTCCTGTGGTTGTGTATTGGGTTGTAGTTCTTATTATGTTCAGTCAAATAGAGTGGAGATAAGGCTGGTTATGGAGGAATAATTACCGGGTATGAAATTCCGATTTCGTAACAACAGGAGGTGATGAGAAATGATTATTGAGATAAAAGAGGATGGAACATGGTTTCATGGTTCTAATATGAAATTTGAGGTATTACGTGCCGGAAGCACAATAACACAATGGCGTGAATTGGCGGAAGCCTTTTCTCACCAACCTAGTGGACTCGGGTATGATGATGAGGGGAATATTGAACATAATGGAACGGAATATGGGTATCTTTATGTGATTGATGAACCTGTCAAGATAGATGTGGATGTATATCAGCATCCACGTTCCAGTATGGATGAGAATGCAGAATTTTTAACAAAAAGAGATTTGAAGGTAAAGTGGATGAAAGATTTACCAATATAGATCAAATCTACGTATCAAAAAGAGAAAATGCAAAAATGATGCGTAGTGCGGTGTCTAGACCTACGTATCAAAACAACAATATGCAAAATTGATACGTAATGTTATGCCGTAACCTACGTATTACGAATAATGAGCACAGATTTTATACGCGAGAAGACTCCCATATCTCGTTATTCGTTTGAAATTCCGTTCAAACGCTCAATGCGTTAGCTCGGAGATTTCCGTAAATATCATAGGCAATGAAGGATAAAAAAGAAAACAGGATTAACCGCTAAAACGGATTAACCCTGTTTTTTGTTTGTTTATTTCGTGTTTGATTTGCAGAATTATTCTACTACAGTTACAGCGGTGATGTGAGGGTTTGCACCTTCATACCAGTAAAGGAAGCCTTCCATATCGATGGTCTGTCCAATCTGCAAATTCTTTACTGCTGCATATACTTCGGTGGTCTTATCGCAAAGGTAAGACTCTACGGTAAAGGTATAAGCTACACCATCCTTGGAAGCCTTGAAGTAAAGGTCTTTTCCGTCTTCGCCGGAACCGTCCCAATCATAGAAGAATGCCACGTCATTGCCGTCAGCATCCTGACCGATTGCTTCTACGGTAAGGCCCTTGAAGGAAACGAACTCATTCTGATGAGCGATTAATTCATCGGTACCAAGTAATGCGGTTACATCGTTAGCGGTTGCGATGAAGCTTCCGTCGATGATTTCGTAAGAAGAATCAACGATTTCTACCTCGCCCATCCATTCAGACTTATAACCGGTAACACGGATTTTGGTTCCGGGAACAAGCTTTGCGTAATCTTCTTCGCTACAAGGTAATTCGTAAAGGAAGATAGCACCGTCTTCGTTCTGGGTATAAACGGTTGCTTTATCCTGCCACCAGCTCTGCTTTGCCTGTACATAGGTCTCAACAGTTACTTCGGTCTGTAACTCTGCTGCGATGTACTCAGCATAGCTCATTACGGTAACCTGATTCTCTTCGGAAGAAGATGCCTCTGTGGAGTTCTCTACAGTAGACTCGGTAGAATTCTCTACGGTGCTTTCGGTGGTGCTTTCTACACTGCTCTGAGACTCCTGGGTGGGAGCTGCAGGCTCATTGCCGCATCCTGCTACGGTCAAAACCAATGCAAGTGCGAGGGGTAATAATACAGATTTTTTCATAATTTTTCCTCTTTTCGACAAAAAAGTTTTTAAATCAATGTAATTATATCCAATTTGTGGAGGAAATCAATTGTGATTTTTACCCATATTTCGCTGTTTTAAGGCCAGATTTAATGCATATAAACCAATGAAAAACCATGTAATTCCCAACACAGCCAATAAAATGACGGAAGGCAGGGGCATTTTTCCCAAAGTAGCTTTTCCTACCGCATTTTCGCCTCTTTCGTCCAGATGATAAAGGGTGGTGGTTTCCGAGAAGAGTTTTTCGAAATATGCGTCGTCGACGGTGGCCTTTCGCTTGGTGGATTTTACAGTGTTCTCAATGAGGGAACCGGCTGCATCACGAAGAGAGGTGGAACCGTTGAATACGGGTGTTACAAAGGTATTGTCCATATTCTCCAGGAGGAGTTTGGAAGCCTGTATTTTGACGGAATAATAGGTGCTGTTATCTTCTCCGCCTCTGGAAAGATAATCCTGATATTCTGTACTGTTTTGTGCTTTTGAGGTGACCGGCACATACCCCTCTGTCTGAGCATAAGCAATCTGTACATCGTTGGACAGAAGGTACTGGGCAAATAACCAGGAGGCCAGTACTTCTCCGGAATCCTCCTTGTTGAATAAGCATAAGGAAGGACCCTGAGAGATCATTTGGGGATTCTTTGGATCCCATTGGGGAATCATGCGAACCTCTGTGACAAAATCCACCAGAGCATCCTCACTGATGTCCATTAAGGGCGCATCGCAACCCATCCAGGTAGAGCCTGCGGTGGAATCGATGGCAAAGATACATTGTCCTGCATTTAAAAAGTTGGCAGGATATCCGGAAAGCTTAAAGGTGGAGAAGGCTCCGGTCCCGGTATGCTTGGAGATGGTTGTCAGCAAATCCTTGGTGTCCTGATGGAACAGATCCACATCGCCCTTGGGGCTGGAGTATCCGAAACCGGCCTGCTTTAAGATTTGAATCATCATGTTGTCCGTAGACTTGTAAATAAAGGGAATTAACACCTTTTGGTCATTTACGATATAGGTACCGTCGGCATATTTTTTGAGGGCGGCTTCCGATACCTCCCAGATAAAGTCCCAGGTCAGTACATCGGGAATTTTGTAACCAAGCTTTTCTACATAGGTCTTGTTGATATAGAGAGCCTCTGTGGAACGCATATAGGGGAGGGCATAGTATTGTCCGTCCTGCATACATTCACTGAGGAAGGGAGCAATGATTTCTTCCTTGGTAGGACTGTCAAAGAGCACTTCACTGCCACCCAGTCCGTATTTGGAATCCTGCATCAGCTGGTCTAAGGGAATCACCACATTGTCGCCGGTGCGATAGGTGGCAATGTGGTCCGGATAGGTGATGCATACATTCGGCGTGGTATTGGTGGCGATATTGGTAATGACGTCGTTGTAAATTTTACCATAATCTGTGTAAAGACGGAGATTGACGGTAATGTTTGGATAAATGGCCTGAAAATCCGAGATGGCCTTTTTGTAAATATCGGTCTGTGCTTTGTTGGTGTCGTTTTTGGCCCAGAAGGTAATCTCATACTGTTTGGAAGTGTCAAAGGCTTCCGGCAGTACAAATTCGCTTTTCTTTCTGGAACCGTGGCAGCCGGTAAGTGACAACAGGGCAGCAAGCAGCAGGAAAAGCACCAGACATTTGGAATTTTTTCTCATCCTTTGGTACCTCCTCTCGCCACGCCTGCCATAACCTTCTTTCGAAATACCAGAAACAGGATAATGAGGGGCAGGGAAATAATCACCACAGCCGCCATCATGGCAGGAATATTTTCCCGGCCGAAACCGTTTTCCCGAATTTCCTGAATTCCGTTGGATACCAGGTAATAGTTGGGATCATCGGTAATCAGACGAGGCCATACGTAAGAGTTCCAACACTCAATAACCTTTAAAATGACGATGGTTATGATGGTGGGCCGGCAGATGGGAATCAGCACACGACACAAATAGCGGAAATCGGAGGTGCCGTCCACCTTGGCGGCAAAATACAAATCGTCCGGTACCTGGGCGAAATTTTCCTTCAAAAGGTAGATGTAAAACACCGAAGTGACGGAGGGCAAAATTAATCCCAGGAAGGTATTTCGCATGTGCAAATTTGTAATGGTGGAGAAGTTGGTAATCACCACCAGCTCGTTTGGAATCATCATTAAGGACAGGAAAAGGGTAAAGATAAAATCCTTTCCCTGAAAGGACAAACGGGCAAAAGCAAAGGCTGCCAGTGTAATCACAAGCATCATCAGTCCGGTGGTAATGACGGTAAACAAAAAGGTGTTGAGGATGTATTTTCCCAAAGAAACGGCGGTAAAGGCATCCTTATAATTTTGCAGGGTAGGGGCCAGAGTAAAAAATTTGGGAATGTACTCTGCGTTGTAAGCTCCGTAGCTTTTCACGGAAGTAAGAATCATCCAGTAAAAAGGAAACAGAACCATGAAGGCCCAGAATGCAAGACATAGATACACAAGGGTGTAGAAAACCCTGTTCTTGATTCGGGTCATTTTTTCAATATTCTGATAATCATTTGTCTGATTCATAATGACCTCCGTTAGTAGTGAACGTGTTTCTTGCTTGCCAGCAGATTGATGCAGGTGATGGTAAGCACAATGGCAAAAAGCAGAATGGCTGCCGCGGAAGCATAAGAAGGATAGCCGCCGCTGTCACCGTAAAGCATGTCATAGACATAACCCACGATGGTATTCATCTTGGCCGCATTCAGGTTTACACCGAAGAGGGCCACGGCATCACTGTAGGCCTTGAAGGCACCGATGAAACCGGTAATGATTAAGTAAAAAATCATAGGGGAAATCATGGGCAAAGTGATTTTATAAAAGATTCGAAACCGGGAGGTGCCGTCCACCTTTGCGGCCTTGTAGTAGATATCGTTTACAGAAGCCAAGGCGCTGGTAAGAATCAATATTTTAAAGGGCAGTACAATCCAAACCGTATAAAAACAAAGGACAAACATTTTTGCCCAGTAAGGACCGTCAATAAAGTCCACGCCCTGTCCGCCGAACCATTGAATCAAAAGATTTACCATACCGTCGGAATAGGGTGTTTTTTTGAAGAGAATCATAAACACCAGACCAACAGCCAGGGTATTGGTTACGTAAGGCAGGAAGAATATGGTCTGAAACAGCTCCTTTAATTTCCGGATGGAATTCAGCCCCAGAGAAATCAAAAGGGCCAGTCCGGTGGATAAGGGAACGGTAATCAGTACCAGGATAAAGGTGTTTTTTAACGCCTGCAGAAAATAAGGATCATGCAGGACGTAAGAGTAGTTGTACAAACCGGTGCCGTAAAAGGTCTGGGAGGCGGAGTTGTAACCTTCCTCAAAGGAGTATACGAATACATCCACCAAAGGATAAATCATAAACACACCCAGAAACAAAAAGGCCGGTAGAAGATAAAGCCAGCTTTTTAACGAATTCTTTTCCATGGGATTCTCCTTATTGCTTGAAATAGATGCGTTTCTCGGTTTCTTTGTGGAACAGATATACTTTATAAGGCTTTAAACGGAAGGAAACCGTTTCCTTCGTGGTATCTACCTTGGTTTCCGCGGTTACGATGGAACGGATATTTTCATTTTGGCAAAGGGCATGCTTGGAGATAACGCTGATATCACGACCCATAACCTCCACGCCCTGCAGTGAGGTGGTGAAAGGTCCGTCCTCTGCCACCTGAAAGCCTTCCGGACGAATGCCCACGTAAATCGGCTGGTCTGCCACAAACGGAACATCCAAAACAGCCTCTTCGCCGATGTAGAGTTTTTCGTCCTCTACCCTTCCTTCAAACACATTGATGGGAGGAGTGCCCAAAAACTTGGCTACAAACAGGTTGTGAGGATCGTCATAAACATCCTGGGGTTTTCCGATTTGCTGTACCACGCCTTCCTTCATCACAATAATCTGGTCGGAAATACTCATGGCTTCCTCCTGATCGTGGGTTACGAAAATTGTGGTGATTTTGGTTTCCTGCTGGATTCGCTTTAATTCTTCTCTGGTCTGGAGACGAAGTCTGGCATCTAAGTTGGATAAGGGCTCGTCCAATAAAAGTACCTTGGGGAGCTTCACCAGGGCTCTGGCGATGGCCACACGCTGCTGCTGACCTCCGGATAATTCATTGGGCTTTCGTTCCATCAGTTGGTCGATTTGCACCAGTTTGGCTGCTTCCAAAGCGCGTTTTTGCATTTCTTCTTTGGTAAGCTTGGCGCTTCCCTTTAAGTTCTCCAGGGGGAAGATAATATTTTGCTGGACGGTTAAGTGGGGATAAAGAGCATAACTTTGGAACACCAGTCCCACACCACGATGCTCGGGGGGAAGCATGGTTACATCTTCTTCTCCAAAGAAAATTCGGCCTTCCGTAGGCATCTGTAAACCGCTGATCAAATTCAAAGCGGTACTCTTTCCGCAACCGGAGGGACCAAGCAGTCCGATCAGTTTTCCGTCCGGGATTTCGAAATCAAAGTTGCTTACGGCAATCACTTCCTGTTTGGATTTTTTATTTCGACTGGGGAATTTCTTTGTTAAATTCTTCAATACGATTTTCATAAATGACCCTTTCTGTTGGGGCGTTCGCCCGGTTCATAAACATTCGGCTAATATGATAGCACCATTTCCTCAGATAGAATAGCACCTTTTGTCAAAAAATGACAGGAAACGGAAAGAAAATACGAAAGGAATATGAATTTAACTTCATAAATGGTATAATACCGCTAAGATTATCTTTTGGGGAGAAAACAATATGTTGTATTTGATAAAAGAAACTTTGGAAGCAGAGGAATTGGAAAAAGGCCTTTTGAGCGGGTCTCCTTATGTGGCCATTCTTTCACAGGCGGAATGGGAGGAGTGCAGGGAGAAATTCAAGATGGGAATCGATTTGGATCTGCGCATGCAAATCGACGCCACCAAGGCAGAGGTAAACTATGACTCCCTCACCGGAAACTTTTCCATCCCGAATCGTCAGGATTTAAATGGCCCAACAAAGGAATTTGCTTTTGCACTGGATGAAAAGGGTGTGGTTTTTATTGACGAGACCGGGTATGTACAGGGAAACGTGGAGATGTTAATTCGAAACAAAAAATGGCGCTTGCCCAGTCTGGAACGATTTCTGTTTGATTTCATGGAACAGATAGTGGCAGGAGATTTGAAGATGCTGGAAGCCTATGAGGATCGGCTGGAGAAGCTGGAGGACGCAATCCTTGAAGGCAAATTCGATGACATTAACGTGATTGAAACATTGAACGTGATTCGCGGTGATTTGCTGGATCTTCGCACCCATTATGAACAGATGATTGACCTGGGACAGGAGCTGGAGGAGAACGAGAATAATTTCTTCCAGGCACAGAACCTGCGTTATTTCAAATTGTTTACCAGAAGAGTGGAACGCTACAAAGATCAAATTCTGGCCCTTCGGGAATACAGTATGCAGATTCGTGATTTGTATCAGACCCAGATTGATGTAAAGCAGAATAAAACCGTTGCGGTGCTTACGGTAATTACAACAATCTTTTTCCCACTTTCCATTATTACCGGCTGGTACGGAATGAACTTTGAATACATGCCGGAGTTGGCCTATAAATATTCCTATTTTATCCTCTTCGGAATATGTGTGCTGATTATTTTGGGAAGCACCATTTATTACAAGAAAAAGAAGTGGTTTTAAGATACGGACGCTAACGGAGAAGCCTCATGATTATCAAAAACGGATTGGTTTTTACGGAAGAAAAAACCTTCGAAAAGAAGGACATTTATATTCGAAACGGCTTGTTTGTGACCAAGGAAGCCTATGAAAAAATGTTTCCGGGAGAAGAGCCCGGCCGGCAGGATGAGGTGGTGGATGCCACCGATTTGTATGTGCTTCCGGGACTGGTGGATGTGCACAGCCACGGAGCGGTGGGCAGGGATTTTTCAGATGGAGATCCGGAGCGCTTGGCAGAGCTTTTACTGTATGAAATTCAAAACGGGATTACATCCTATTGTCCTACCACCATGAGTTTGTCCCGAGAGAAACTGCAGCAAATTATGGACAGTTTTTTGCAGTTGCCCATTACCCTAAGACACCATGTACCGGGCATTCATCTGGAGGGGCCGTTTCTGAGTTCCGAGAAATGCGGGGCCCAGGATAAGCAGAATCTATGTCTTCCGGATGTGGATTTCTTCCGGGATTTAAACAGGCGCTGTGAACAAAACATACGTATTATTACAATGGCGCCGGAACTTGCCGGGGGACTGGATTTTATACGGGAAATCAGTCGGGAAACGGTGGTATCACTAGGTCATACGGATTCGGATTATGCTACGGCGGCGGCAGCATTTGAGGCGGGTGCGACTCATATGACCCATTTGTATAATGCCATGAACGGAATCCATCACAGAGAGCCGGGACCTATTGTGGCCGCCGGGGAAGCAGAGCATTGTTATGTAGAGCTTTTGAGCGATGGAGTACATGTGCATGAGGCGATGGTGCGACAAACCTTTCGGGACTTTCCGGGTCGTGTGGTGCTTATCAGTGATTCCATGCGCGGCACCGGGCTTACGGAGGGAGAATATTTACTGGGTGGCCAGAAGGTATTTGTATCAAAGGGAAAGGCACTTTTGGCAGACGGAACCATTGCCGGTTCGGTTAAGAATTTATTTGCGTGCATGATGCAGGCGGTAAGCTTTGGGGTACCTTTTTCGGAGGCGGTGGAAGCAGCAACCACCAACCCTGCAAAAAGCATCGGAATCTTCCATACGGTAGGCTCCATCAAAGAAGGAAAGTATGGAAATGTATTACTGGTAACCAAAGACCGGAAGCTTTTACGGGTCATTACGGATGTGCAATAGAAACAGACAGGGACAAAAAAAGGACTTTGGCCAAATGGCCGAAGTCCTTTTTGATTGCGTATAATTAGTCTTCCAAAACAAAATCCTTTTCGGTTAAAAGGGATAAGTCTGCATCCGGTTCCGCCACCAGACGACGGGACTGGTTCAGGATTGCTTCCTCCACCTTGTTACGTACCAGACGACCGTTTCCGGCATCCTTTGCACGGGTAGCCTGTACCAGATCGAAGTATTCCTTCATAGGCTCCAGACAAGCCTCGTCAATAGTGTAGCCCTTGGACTTGGCAGTAAGCTTGGCGATGGACATAAGCTCTTCGCCGGTATAATCCGGGAAATCGATAATATTGGGGAAACGGCTCTTAAGTCCGGAGTTGGATTCTAAGAATTCTTCCATTTCCTTGGAATATCCGGCAAGGATAACGATTAAGTCATCACGGTTGTCCTCGATGCCCTTTACCAACGTGTCAATGGCTTCCAAACCAAAGCTGTCATCGTTTCCGCGATGTAAGCTGTAGGCCTCATCGATAAACAATACACCGCCCAAAGCGGATTTGATAACCTGATTTACCAGGGGAGCGGTATGACCTACATAACGGCCTACCAAATCGGCTCTGGATACTTCTACCAGCTGTCCGCCGGAGAGTACACCGATGGCCTTTAAATACTTGCTGACGATACGGGCGATGGTGGTTTTACCGGTACCGGGGTTGCCGGTAAAGATCATATGCTTATTTACCTCACCGGCCTTAAGTCCGGCTTCCCGTCTGCGTTTTTGAACGCCGAAATATTCTTCCAGGCCGTAGATATATTCCTTGACTTCCTTTAAGCCGACGATACCTTCCATCTCTGCTTTTACCGCATCCAGCTCGCCGGAGTATCCGGAAGGAAGGAGCGTGTTCATGGGGATGATTTCCTCGCCGATGGTAAGCTTTGCTTCTCCCTCGGTGTAGGATAAGGTCAGTGCATTGGTGGACAAATCATCCCGCTCCAAACGAAGCTGTGCCAATGCCTTTAAGGTGTTTGTATAGAAATCCAAAATACCCTTTAGGCCTTTTCCTTTTTCGGAGAAGGTAAGTACGAAGCTTTGGAAATCCTCGGTAACGGTTAAATCAAAAGCCAGCTGCTTTTTGCACTTCTCAATTAATAAATCCTGCTTCTCTTTGGAAATAACTTCCAGAGTTTCGGGAGAAAGGGCAGAAGCGGAGCAGATATCTCCCAATGCGTTTACAAAGGGGGCTCCCATAACACCGGCAAGTTTGTCAACCGGTCTGGTGCTGATAAATACCAGATATTTTCCCTTGGCCTCAAAGGAGCCGACGGTATTGCCTGCCAACGCATTGGCAACATTGATTAACTGACCGTTTTGCATGACATAACGGTCGGAAAGCTTACATTCTCCGGTGCTTACCAGCTCGCTTAATCGATTCAGCATGGAAATATGACAAGTCTCATAATTCTCAAATACAATGACGGAGGATTTGCTCTGGAGTGCGGAGTATAAGTCCTGTAAAAATAATTTTTCTTCGGCAGCAGTAGGATAGATGGCAAGATCCATGGTATAGATTTCGGAGCTTGCAAGCACCTGTCTGTCGTATAATTTCGCTACTAAGGTGGTCAGCGCCAGGTGCTTACCGGTGCAGGAGGGACCGGTAACGTAGATGGTGTTCATGGCGTCATTGTCGTCCAGCTCGGATACATGAGGACGTTTAAAGGCAATGACCAATTTCTTGATGAAATCCTCCTGACCGTGAATGGTCTGTGCCAGTTCTGCACTTAAACCGTTAAAAGCAGCCAATGCATCCGTTCCCTGCTTTAGGGATTCGGGTTTTCGGGTTACGGTGCCAAAGTCACTTTTGATACTTTGATTCAATTCCTTCAAAGTGGAATTGATGTCATCAATAGACATGTCGGGCTTTGTGGAAGCAGGAGTCTTTGGCAGAGAGGAGAAATCCATCTCCGGGAAAGACTGGGTGGGAGTTTTCTTGCCGGGGGCAATTTTCTCCAGATTATCCATAAAGGTGCCACCGTATTTTTTCTGTCGTTTCTTTGCGGCCTCGATTTCTTCCAGGGTATATTTGGAACGGGGGGCAGAGGTGTCAAAACCTCCAAGTAATTCTTCCAGATTGCTTAGCATAGTATCCTCCATTTCTTATTCAATCGGAATCCGTTTTTATGGCTTTTGAAGTATTGTTGTTACAGGGTCGGACTGTACAGCTTATAGATGAGATTGGCAATCTCGGCGGGATCCTCTTTCTTTCCGGATTCCTCCCAGCGTAAAAATGCATTCAGTAGTCCGCCTGCATAACAGTACATGGCATACTTGTTTTGTGTATGACGAAGTACGATGTTTTGCTGCATAATTTGATTTACCGCTTCTAACATTATACTGTGTAGATTGTTTTTCGACAAGGTCAGGAAGTAATTTCTGTACTGATCAAAAAAAGTCAGAGAAAACAGAATATGTGAATATTCCAAAAAATGACCGATATTGGGGGTTTCCAGGGAGACCTCCAGATATTCGGAGCAGATAATTTGCAGATAGTCCTTCAGTGCATCATAGATGGAAGAGTAGTGATTATAAAAGGTCATACGTGCCACTCCGGCCTTTTTTATGACGGAGGAAATGGTGATTTTCTCATAGGGAGTGTTTTCCATCAGGGCCAAAATTGCTTCGGTAATGCACATACGGGTAAATTGAGTCTTTTTTGTAGATTCCATTGAGGTTGTATTTTTCATATTTCGCTCACATTCTTGTATTTTCGCCTCGGCGAAGCGAATAACAGGCTTTGTTTTTTGGACAAAACAGGGCATTTTGTATATTGTATCACGATGTGAACTTAAATACAATATTATGTAGTAATTAAGACTACGTTCAGAACACCGGAAAGGAACACATAAAATGATTAAGTTTGTACTGGACTCTGCATCCGATTATTTTTCATCGGGTCTGGCGGAGAGAAATCAAAAGAAATACGAAGATTTGAATGTTCAGGTGGTGCCCCTGATTCTATCTACCCAGGAGCGCACATTCATTGATGATAAAAAGCTGGATGTATCCGAAATGATTTCGATTATGGAAAATCACAAGGGCCGTTCCTACACCGCCTGTCCTTCTATGGACGGATGGCTGAGTGCTTATGAAGGCGGAGATGAAATCTTCGTAATTACCATTACCAGCGGACTTTCCGGCACCTATAATTCTGCCATGGTGGCGAGAGAAGAATATTTAGCCGAGCATCCGGAGGCGAAAATCGAAGTGTTTGACAGCCTGTCCACCGGACCGGAAATGTATATGATTTTTGAAAAGTTGGCGGAGGGAGTGGAAAAGGGATTATCTTTTGAGGAAAATACCAAGGTAGTCCGTGAAATGATGCCGAAAATGCAGACCCTGTTTTCTCTGAAATCGCTTCACAATCTGGCAGAAAACGGACGCGTCAACAAACTGGTGGCTTCCGCAGTGGGAGCCTTGGGACTCAGCATTATCGGAAAGGCGTCCACAGAGGGAACCATTGAACCCATCGGAAAGTGTCGCGGGGAAAAGAAGGCAGTAGCCACCATTTGCGCACAGTTGGAAAAGGACGGTTACCGTGGCGGAAGGGTTCGAATTTGTCATGTGGAGAATCCGGGCTTTGGAAAAATGATGGCCGATGCGATTCTGGAGAAGTATCCGGAAGCGGATGTTTTGTATTATCCCGCCAGAGGACTGTGCAGTTTTTATGCGGAGCGTGGCGGCATTATTTTGGGCTGCGAATAAAAGAGGGTTGACTTTCTTTTTGCGTATGCTATAATGGGCAAAGCGAAAGAATTAACACGAAGGCATTAGCCAAATTTGAAGAAAGAGAGGTAGAACTGATGTTAATGATTCATGCAAACAAAGAATTGAATACAAAGATTGCAAAGATGCAAACATCCGGAGAAGCCTCTTATTTTCAGCGTTGATTTATGTAATGGAAAAAATTAGGTTTTGAATTTTTGAGCCCGTGGTGCATGCACCGCGGGCTCTTTTGTTACCCCGAAAACAAAACCAGGCAGCTACGAAGCAGGTATTTGGTTTTGGCCGGGCGCAGATTCTCCGGTGTGAAAGGAGTAGGATACATAATATGGAGAAAGTAAGCTTTTATCTAAAGAAATATTGGCCGGCTTATCTGATTGCGGTTTTGTTTTTGATCGGACAAATCGTAATTGATATGCTGAGCCCCCAAATAACCATCCGAATTATCGATGATGTCATCGGAAACAAAGAATTCGGACTTCTGAAGTATTCCCTTTTGATGATGTTTCTGTTTGGTATCGGCAGAGCAGTGGTGGGCTATACCAAGGAATACTTATTTGATATCACCAGTTTTAAAATCGGTGTGACCATTCGAAAGAATCTTTTCGCCCATATTCAGAAGCTTTCGGTAAACTTTTTTGACAACAATAATACCGGAGAGATTATGGCCCGGGTAAAAGATGATGTAGACCGCATTCAGGCTGCATTTGGTTACATCGGTATGTTGAGCATCATGGTGGTGGTACATATGACCATGGTGGTAATTTGCATGATTCGTATCAGTTTGAAACTCTCTATCGTTCCGTTGATTGCCATTCCCATTTGTGCTTTTCTGGCTCTTCGCATGGAAAAACAGATGGGACAGATTTACGGAGATATCAGTGAGGAAAATGCCCAAATGAACACGGTGGCAGAGGAAAATCTGGCAGGTGTTCGTACCGTGAAAGCTTTCGCAAGGGAGAAATTTGAAATCTCCAAGTTTTTATCACATAACAAGACCTTTTATGACCTGAATATGCGTCAGTCCAGGCTTTGGATTCATTACAATCCAATCTTTCAGGTAATCACCAAGGTTCTTCCCCTGAGTGCCGTATTATTCGGTGGCCTGCTTGTTATCGAGGGGGAGCTTACCCTGGGCTCTTTGGGAGCGTTTATTGAGTATTGCAATAACGTGGTGTGGCCCTTGGAGATGCTTGGTTGGCTGTCCAACGAGCTGGCAGGTGCCGCAGCCTCCAAGAAGAAAATCGACAAGATTTATTATCAGGTTCCGCAGATTACGGAGAAATCGGAACCGGTGGAACTGCCGATGGTAAAGGGTCAGGTGGAGTTTGATCATGTATCCCTTAAAATCGATGACAAGGAGGTCCTGAAGGATATTTCCTTTATCCTTCCTGCAGGAAAAACCCTTGGTATTATGGGAACCACGGGAGCCGGTAAGAGCTCTGTCATCAACCTTTTGCTTCGCTTTTATGACGCTACAGAAGGGGAAATCCGTCTGGACGGTGTTCCGATTAGAGACATGGGATTGGGACAGCTTCGGGAAAGTGTAGCGCTTGTGATGCAGGATGTGTTTTTGTTCTCCGATACGGTTCGGGAAAATGTTTGCCTCGGCAAAAAGGACGAGCTTTCCGATGAAGATGTAAATAAAGCTCTTGAGAAAGCCCGGGCAGCGGAATTTGTGAACCGCTTTTTGGAAAAAGAGCAGACCGTTATCGGAGAAAGGGGAGTGGGTCTTTCCGGTGGCCAAAAGCAGCGAATCAGCATGGCCAGAGCATTTGCAAAGAAGACCCCTATACTGATTTTGGATGATTCTACTTCTGCGCTGGATATGGAGACGGAGCACCGGGTACAGAAAAACCTGGAGGAGATTTCGGACAGTACAAAAATAATCATTGCGCATCGAATTTCTGCGGTACGCCATGCGGACGAAATACTGATTTTGGAGGACGGCAAAATCATAGAGCGTGGCACCCATGAGACCTTGATGAAGCAGGATGGCTATTATCACAAAACGTATCAGGCACAGTATGGTGTGCAAAGTGGATTGGAGGTGTAATCCATGGCAAGAAATGCGACGAAACAGGATGAGCAGATTTCAGACAAGACCAAGCGGGAGACCCTGCTACGCTTGTTTCGATATTTGCTGCAGTATAAAAAGACAATCGTGCTGGTATTGGTGCTGATGGCATTTACCACCGCGGTTGCGTTAATCAATCCCCTTCTGATTGAACGTGCGATTGATGTTCATATCGGAAATCGGGACAAAGAGGGACTGATTCGGTTGGGGATTGTGGGAATCGTCCTGAATATTTTTATGATTTTATTGATTAAGTGGCGAATGTATTTGATGGCAAAGGTATCCAATGATGTGTTGGTAAAGATTCGACAGGAGTTGTATGAGCACATTCAGACATTGGGGTTTGCCTTCTTTGACAGTCGTCCCACCGGTAAGATTTTGGCCAGACTGATGGGAGACGTGAACTCCCTAAAGGATGTATTGGCCAATAGTGTAACCACCTTTATTCCCGATGCGGTGACCATCCTGGCGGTGGTGGTAATCATGATTGCCAAAAATGTGAAACTGGGATTGGCCTCTATGAGTGCCATTCCGCTGATGGCGGTTGGTGTGTGGTATGTGCAAAACAAATCCCACAAGCGTTGGCAGATTTTCCGCAAGAAAACTTCCAATATGAATGCGTTTTTGCATGAGGATGTTTCCGGTATGCGTATTATTCAAAGCTTTCATGCAGAGGATGAAACCGGAGCTACCTTTGATGATTTGCTGAAACAGCACTACGATTCCTTTGACGATGCAGTGCGTTACGCGGATGCTTTCGGCCCGGTTATCGATATTTGCTGGGGTCTGGCTGCCATGATGATGTACTGGGTTGGTGTGGTGCTCATCGGGAAAGGAGAAGTACAGGTAGGCGCACTGATTGCTTTTGGAAGCTACATTGCCATGTTCTGGCAACCCCTTATGAACTTAAGCAATTTTTATAATCAGCTGGTAACCAATATTACCGGAGCAGAACGTATTTTTGAAATACTGGATACGCCGGCAGAAATTACGGATGCAGAAGGCGCGAAGGAACTTCCCAAAATCAAAGGTCGGGTTACCTTTGAACATGTAAGTTTTCATTACGATGAGGACCCGGATGTATTGTCCGATGTCAGCTTCGAGGTGGAACCCGGAGAAACCATTGCACTGGTGGGTCCTACCGGTGCAGGCAAGTCCACCATTGTGAATCTGCTTTCCCGTTTTTATGATGTGCAGTCCGGTGAGATCTGTATCGACGGGCACCCCATTCATGAGGTTACGATAGAAAGTTTGCGCAGTCAGATGGGCATTATGACCCAGGAGAATTTCCTTTTTTCCGGTACTGTTAAAGAAAACATCCGCTATGGTCGTTTGGATGCCACCGATGAAGAAATCGTGGAGGCTGCCAAGGCAGTTAATGCCCATGAGTTTATTATGAGTCTGGAAAAGGGATATGATACCGAAATAAAGGAGCGCGGCGCGGGCCTTTCCATCGGACAAAGACAGCTTTTGGCCTTTGCCAGAACCATGGTGTCCCAGCCCAGAATTCTGATATTGGATGAGGCTACCTCCAGCATTGATACCCACACCGAACTTTTGGTGCAAAAAGGCATCGAGACCATGCTTAGGGGACGTACGGCTTTTGTAATTGCCCATCGACTTTCCACCATTCAGAATGCCGACCGTATTTTTGTAATCGATAAGGGTGGTATTCTGGAACAGGGAAGTGCCCGGGAATTGCTGGCCTTAAAGGGCGAATATTACAAATTATATATGGCTCAGTTTGAGGAGTAAAAAGGAAAGGTATGTGAGTGCATCGCATACCTTTTTTTGACAAAATACGAATAGTAAACAGATTGGTTGTGTGATATAATAAATACATATTTTTGGATAGTATTATTTATGGAGGGTACATATGAAGACGAGAAAGCTAAGTGTGTCCGGTAAACTGCAAATTATCCTGATCTCCATTGTGCTGATTGGGGTGCTCACCTTATCCTGTTCCGCATATTTTATTCTGAAATATTTTCTGTTTTCGGATTACCAGAACAGAGCGGTTTCCATGGCTTCCCTGGCTGTCGCATCCGTGGACGCAAAGGCGGTTTCGCAGGTAAAGGACAGCAAAACAAAAGGGGCAGATTACGACCGGGTCTTAAATGATTTGACCGTGTTTTTGCAGGCGGAGGAAGTTGGATATATTTATACCATGACCTTGGATAATACAGGGAATGTGGTTTTCCTGGTAGATGCCGATCCGGAGGATCCGGCGGATTTGTATGAAGCCTATGAGGAAACTTCGGAGGCCATGCTTAAGGCCTTAAACGGTACGGCAGGTGCAGATGATGAACTGACCTCCGATGAGTGGGGGACTTTTTTATCCGGCTATGCCCCCATTACCTATATGGGGAAGACAGTGGGAATCGTGGGAGTTGATTACGTAGCCTCTGAGATTAATCATTTGTTGAATACCTTGATGATTAATTTTGCAATTGTTTCCGCTGTTTTACTGGCTTTGGGTGTGGTGATTTCTGTTTTGATTTCCAATGCCCTAAAGAGAAACTTTGTGACATTAAATAATTGTGTGTTGGATGTATCCAGCGATGACGGTGATTTGACCAAGAAAATCACCATTACCTCAGGAGATGAATTTGAAGTGTTGGGAGAAAATTTAAATCATCTGCTGGACAAGACGAAAGCAACCATCGGTGTGGTAAAAAATTCAGCCGGCGTGATTCGAAACGGCTCTTCCGATATTTCGTCCTGCATTGAGGAAGTGGGAGATCAGATTCACAACATTCGTGACGTGGTTTCCGATATGACCCAGGCTTCGGAGGGCTCCGTACAGAACATGGAACTTATGGCCACCAATTCCGGTAAGGCACTGGAAAATACTGCGGATGTGGAGAAAAATTTACGGGAGACCGATCTTCTTGTTACCGGGTTGAAGGACATGTCTCAGGAACTGCAGGGCTATGTAAATTCCGCTGCGGAGAATGTAAAGGCAGAGCACAAGGTTATATCCGAGAAGATGAAGGAAAAACAGAAGGCGGTTGAGGTAGTCAATGAAATTACCACGCTCACCAATGGAATTATGGACATTGCCACCCAGACCAATCTGCTTGCATTAAATGCAAATATTGAAGCTGCCAGAGCGGGTGAAGCGGGAAAAGGCTTTGCGGTTGTGGCAGAGGAAATCGGAAAGCTGGCCAACGATTCCGGGGATGCTGCACAGAAGATTCGAAATATCGGTATGGGCATTGTTAAGGAAGTATCCGAACTGGTGGAGGTTTCCGAGGAAATGCTTCAATTTGTATCCCGGAATATTATGCAGGATTATGAGAAGTTCCAGACCTTTGGCGGAGAGTATTACGAGAAGGCCATGGATATGAATCGACGTACCGATGAGATTTATTCCAGCACCAAACATTTAAACGCAGAGATGCGTGATATTGCAGAGGCTGCTTCCGGCCTGTTGGCATATTCGGAGGAGAGCTTTGCATCTCTACAGACCGTATCCGATACCATGAATACCATTGATTCCAGAATGGATGTGGTTCGTCAGCAGACAGAAACCAATTTGAAGTCCACGGAAAGCATGCAGCAGGTGGTTGACGGCTACCGGATTTAAGCACAAAGGGTAGGGGATTTTAGTTGAAATTCCTTGCTTTTCGAGCCCAAATAGGCTATCATATATACATGAGTGCACAGCATTTCATACATAAGATTATTATTGGAGGTATCGTATGGGTAAGTTTGTAATGAAAGAAACAAAGACTGGTATTAAATTTGATTTAAAGGCTGGCAATGGCGAGGTTATTGCTACTTCTGAAGTTTATACGACAGAGGCTGCTTGTAAGAATGGTATTGCAAGTGTTACCAAGAATGCTCCTGTTGCTGCAATTGAGGATCAGACCGTAGAAGGTTATGCTACCGAGAAGAATCCCAAGTTTGAGGTTTATGCTGATAAGGCAGGCGAGTTCCGTTTCCGCCTTACCGCTACCAATGGACAGATTATCGCTACCAGCGAAGGCTACAAGGCAAAGGCAGGCTGTATGAACGGTATCGAATCTGTTAAGAAAAATGTAGTAGATGCACCTACCGTTAAGGCTGAGGCATAATTCATTTTTGAAAACCGAATAGGAAATGTATAAATCTCCTTTGTTTACAGATAATAGTCTTAGACTATTTGGTAAATGAAGGAGATTTTTTTATGAAAGCAACGGGAATCGTGCGTCGTATAGATGATCTGGGCAGAATTGTAATTCCAAAGGAGATTCGCAGAGTCCTGCATATTCGGGAAAGCGATCCTATGGAGATTTTTACGGACAGAGAAGGGTAGATTGTACTGAAGAAATATTCTCCCATGGGAGATTTGACGGGTTTTGCAAAACAGTATGCGGACAGTCTGGCAGGGGTTTCCAAACGAGGTGTTTTGATTACAGATAACGATCAGGTAATTGCCGGCGCCGGATCCTGCAGAAATCTTTCGAAAAAGACAATCAGCAAAGCACTGGAGGAACGGTTTCGGTTGCGGACACCCTGTATATGCAATCGGGGAGAGGAAAGATTCGTGACCGTTGTGGAAGGGGACGCCAATTCCTATCAGCAGGAAATGATTGTGCCCATACTGACCCATGGAGACGTTATGGGAGGAATTGTACTTTTGGAAGACAATAAAAAAGCTCCCATGGGGGAGACGGAAAAGAAGCTGGCCCTGGCCGCTGCGGATTTCTTCGGAAGAGTGCTGGAGGCGTAGCGTACGTGCTTTCAATACTCGAGGAATTCAAGGCTGTTCTCCATAAGGGTGCGCTGTGTGCGAACGCCCTTGAGGAGAATGCCTTGAATGACGAGTTCCTATTTAACGGATGGCATCTAGCAGAGCCATCTTGGTATCGTATAATTTCTTGGATAAATCCACATATACCTTATGAGGATTTACGAGACGTTTGGTTTCGTCCCAAAGCGTATCCTGCTCCTGCTTGCAGTATGCACGGATATCCATAACCTTCGGGGAGGTGTAAATGCACTCGCCTTTTTCGAAAACGTGAGCCATCAGAGGACGAAGCGTGAAGGTACCTGCTTCCAGGTGTGTCTTTTTCCAGGGTTCTGCAGGGTCGAACAAGAGCAGATCTTCTTCTTCGGTAAATTTCTCGCCTACCAGGCAAATCAAGTCTGCCTTAATCTTTCCGGTCTCTTTTTCGTAAATACGATAAATCATTTTGTTTCCGGGATTGGTAACCTTTTCGGAGTTCTCGGAAATTTTAATCTTGGGAATAAATTCGCCATCTTCCCCACGAATCGCTGCCAGCTTGTATACACCGCCAAAAGAAGGATTGTCTTTGGAGGTAATCAGGTTGGTACCAACACCCCAGGAGGTAATTGCGGCACCCTGTACCTTTAAGCTGTCGATAAGGAATTCGTCCAAATCGTTGGAAGCGGAAATGACCGCATCCGGGAAGCCGGCTGCATCCAGCATTTTTCTGGCTTTCTTGGAAAGATAAGCCAAGTCGCCGCTGTCCAAACGGATTCCGTAGAAGGTAAGAGGAATTCCGGCTTCACGCATCTCTGTAAATACACGGATGGCATTGGGAACACCGGACTTCAAGGTATCATAGGTGTCTACCAAAAGGATGCAGGCACCGGGATACATATCTGCATAGGTTTTGAAGGCGGTATACTCATCCGGGAAGCTCATAATCCAGCTGTGGGCATGGGTGCCCTTTACGGGAACATCGAAAAGCTGTCCGGCGAGAACATTACTGGTACCGATACATCCACCAATCATGGCTGCTCTTGCGCCGTAAGTACCTGCGTCGGGGCCCTGAGCACGACGCAGACCAAATTCCATAATTCCGTCTCCGCGAGCTGCATAGCAAACTCTTGCTGCCTTGGTAGCAATCAAACTCTGATGATTCAAAATATTCAGAATAGCAGTTTCTACAAGCTGAGCTTCCATAATCGGTGCAATGACCTTAATCATGGGCTCTCTGGGGAACATTACGGTTCCTTCGGGAATCGCATAAATGTCACCGCTGAATTTGAAATTACTTAAATAATCCAGAAAATCTGCGTCGAAGATTCCCAGGGAAGCCAGGTATTCGATATCCTGTTTTGCAAAATGAAGCTCTTTGATGTACTGAATTACCTGCTCAAGGCCGGCACAGATAGAGTAACCTCCACCGCAGGGGTTGTTGCGATAGAAGGCATCAAAAATAACGGTTTCATTTCGATCCTTATTCTTGAAATAGCCTTGCATCATGGTTAATTCGTACAAGTCTGTCATAAGGGTAAGATTTTGTCTGTCCATAATGATATTGAAATCCTTTCGTTTATATCAAGCAGATAGAATCTGCTGTTTATCAGTCTCTGACTACACGGTTTCTGCCGTTGGTTTTCGCTACATAAAGGTTGGTATCTGCATCACGCAAAAGTTTATCATAAGTAGCAGTAGGATCGGTGGTAACACCGAAACTCATGGTAACCTTAATCACCTGTTCGCCATAAGGGATTTCCAGGGCACGAATCTTTTCCAACAGGGCATTTAAGGAGGCGGTACTGTCGTCCAAATCGTTGTGATCAAATACCAGCAGGAATTCCTCGCCACCCCATCTGGCTACGAAACCACAGGTGAGCATATGCTCCCGCAGGGCATTGGATACTGCCTTTAATACCACATCTCCGGCCTCATGACCGTAGGTATCGTTTACTTTTTTGAAGAAATCGATATCGCCGATGGAAACACAGAAAGGGGTGCCGGTTTCTTCCGCTTTTGCAATGACACCCTTGATTTTACGGGTACCGCTTCGACGGTTAAACAGCTCGGTCAGGGTATCGGTTTCAATCAGTCTTCTTAAAGCGGATTGCATGTTGATAACGGAACGGCCGATATCGCCGAATTCATCATTTCTGGTGGTAACGGAGGGAGATAATTCCGCGTTTAGATTTCCCTTGGATACCTCTTCCATAAATTTATGGAGGTTATCCAGGACACCGGAAAATTTCCGGGTGTATAAAAGCATACAAAAAACGATCACAATCATAACCAAAAGTACAGCCAGCGCCAGAGGATAAATCGCTCTGTTTAGGGATGCCTTGATGGTCTCCATGGGTTTGCCCACAAAGAGAATTCCCACCACTGTGCCGTCGCTTTGTTTCAGCGGTCTGTAATAGGCATAGTAGCGTTCGTTGAAAATACTAATGTTGGAATAGAAATGTGCTTCTCCGGATTGGAGCACGTCTTTGATAACCTTTTCGGGAGCACCGGTGCCTACCACACGTTCCTCTTTGGAATTAACCAGGGTGGTGAGGATACGGGTGTCCTGATAAAACAGAGTAATATCCATACCGGAGTCTTCCTTTAACTGATCCACGATGGAATACTCCCGGGTAATGTTTTTGTCTCCTTTGTACAGCTCCAGGGAAGTGTCGCCTACCAGCTTATAATCACCGGGATAGTTGGCCTCCAACATGGTTTCTGCCGTATTGGCTACGATGGACAGGGTTTCCTCCACCTGGGCATTCATGGTCCTTCCGAAGAGTGCCGCAGCCAAAAACATGATGCCGATTCCAAACAAAAGAAGCGGAACACTGATAATTGCCTGTAATACGTGAGAGAGCTTTCCTTTATACTGTTTTTCCAAGGTGAATTCCTCCTTGCCGATAACCGGTGAAATAGGTTGGATGAATGTCCGATAATCTTCTATATTATACCTCTTTTTTCTGACAATTGGCAAGTAATTATAGAAGAAGCAATTGGAGGAAATCCTCTTGACAATTCAAAAAACCGTGTTTATAATGTCTTCATATCAAAAAGCATTGACGAAGAGAGTAACTGTTTTGATCGAAACCAAAGCGAGTCGGGGATGGTGAAAGCCCGGTGACAGTAGAGGAACAGTGAAAATCACTTCTGAGCCGCCTGGACCAAAGGAAACCAGTAGTCCAGGACGTTCTTTCCGCGTTAAGGGAAACCATATAACTTTATCCGTTGATAAAGCGTATGTCGTAACAGGTGGTTAACGTGAGCTTATTGAGCCCCGTCCTTTTACAGGACGGGGCTTTTGTCGTTCGGGAAGGAAACCAAGCGACTTCGAAGAAGGCATTTGGTTTCACCCCGAACGAACATGAAATAAACGCAGAAGTCGCAAAGCGACGACTCTGCAAAGCAGAGGGCGTTTATGAATGCAAAACAGGGAAGGAAACCAAGCGACTTCGAAGAAGGCATTTGGTTTCACCCGAACGAACATGAAGACAAGTATTTTGAAAGGAGATTTCATATGTATAAGCAGGTAGACACTAATCTGAACTTTGTAGATCGTGAAAAATCGGTAGAACAGTTCTGGAAAGACAATGACATTTTCAAAAAAAGTATGGAACAGAGAAAGCAGGGAGAAACCTATACGTTTTATGACGGCCCTCCTACTGCAAACGGAAAGCCGCATATCGGACACGTTTTGACTCGTGTTATCAAGGATATGATTCCCAGATATCGTACCATGAAGGGCTATATGGTACCTCGTAAAGCCGGTTGGGATACCCACGGACTTCCCGTAGAAATCGAAGTAGAGAAGCTGCTTGGACTGGATGGTAAGGACCAGATTGAAGAGTACGGTCTGGAGCCCTTCATCAAGAAGTGTAAAGAGAGTGTTTGGAAATACAAGGGAATGTGGGAGGATTTCTCCGGCACCGTTGGTTTCTGGGCAGATATGGATAATCCATATGTTACTTATGATGACAACTTTATCGAATCCGAATGGTGGGCATTAAAGACCATTTGGGAAAAGAATCTGTTATACAAGGGCTTTAAGATTGTTCCTTATTGTCCTCGTTGCGGTACCCCTCTTTCCGCACAGGAAGTGGCACAGGGCTACAAGACCGTAAAAGAGCGTTCCGCAGTAGTTCGTTTCAAGGTAATTGGAGAAGATGCATATTTCCTTGCATGGACTACAACTCCCTGGACCCTTCCTTCCAACGTAGCACTTTGCGTGAACCCTTCCGATACCTATTGCAAGGTAAAGGCAGCTGACGGTTATGTATATTATATGGCGCAGGCTCTTTTGGATACCGTGCTTGGTAAGCTTGCAGAAGAAGGCAAGGCTGCTTATGAGGTTTTGGAGACCTATCAGGGTAAGGATTTGGAATACAGAGAATACGAGCCTTTGTTTGCATGTGCAGGCGAAGCTGCTACCAAGCAGGGCAAGAAGGCACATTTCATCACCTGTGATGATTATGTAACCATGTCCGATGGTACCGGTATCGTACATATCGCTCCTGCATTTGGTGAGGATGACTCCCGCGTGGGCAGAAATTATGACCTTCCCTTTGTACAGTTCGTAAACGGTAAGGGTGAGTTGACCGAGGAAACTCCTTACGCAGGTCTTTTCGTAAAGAAGGCAGACCCGGAGGTAATCAAGGATTTGGATGCAGAGGGCAAGCTGTTCGATGCACCGAAATTTGAACATGAATATCCTCATTGCTGGAGATGTGACACTCCTTTAATCTACTATGCGAGAGAGTCCTGGTACATCAGAGAAACCGCGGTGAAGGATGATTTGATCCGCAATAACAATACCATCAACTGGATTCCCGAATCCATCGGTAAGGGACGTTTCGGTAACTGGCTTGAGAATATTCAGGACTGGGCAATTTCCCGTAACCGTTACTGGGGAACTCCTCTCAATATCTGGGAGTGTTCTTGTGGCAAGCGTCACTGTGTAGGCAGCAGGGAAGAATTGTATAACATGAGTGGCAATGAGGCTGCAAAGACAGTTGAACTTCACAGACCTTACATTGATGAAATCACTTTGAAGTGTCCGGATTGCGGTGGCGTAATGAAGCGTGTACCCGAAGTTTTGGACTGCTGGTTTGACTCCGGTGCAATGCCCTTCGCACAGCATCATTATCCTTTTGAGAATAAGGAACTTTTCGAAGCACAGTTCCCTGCACAGTTTATTTCCGAGGCAGTTGACCAGACTCGTGGCTGGTTCCACTCTTTGCTTGCAGAATCTACTTTGTTATTCAACAAGGCTCCTTATCAGAATGTTATCGTTCTCGGACATGTTCAGGATGAGAACGGACAGAAGATGAGTAAGAGTAAGGGAAATGCAGTGGATCCTTTCGATGCATTGCAGACCTACGGCGCAGATGCAATCCGTTGGTACTTCTATATTAATTCCGCTCCCTGGTTGCCCAACCGATTCCATGGCAAGGCAGTACAGGAAGGCCAGAGAAAGTTCATGAGCACACTCTGGAATACTTATGCATTCTTCGTATTGTATGCAAATATCGATGATTTCGATGCCACCAAGTACACCTTGGATTACAGCAAGCTTCCCGTTATGGATAAATGGTTATTGTCAAAGCTGAACTCCGTAGTAGGAGAAGTAGACAATGATTTGGAGAACTACAGAATTCCCGAAGCTGCAAGAGCATTACAGGATTTCGTTGACGAAATGAGTAACTGGTATGTTCGCCGCAGCCGTGAGCGTTTCTGGGCAAAGGGTATGGAGCAGGATAAGATCAATGC
>DCGY01000041.1:48349-92835 GCA_002314715.1 Lachnospiraceae bacterium UBA1766
AATGCTTATATGACTCTTTACACTGCACTGGTAACCATCTCCAAGGCAGCAGCCCCCATGATTCCTTTCATGACAGAGGATATCTATCAGAACCTGGTTCGCAGTGTAGATGCTACCGCTCCCGAAAGTATCCATTTGTGTGACTTCCCGGTAGTGGTTAAGGAATACATCGATGAGAACCTTGAGAAGAGTATGGAGGATGTTCTTGCTGCAGTTGTTATGGGACGTGCTTGCCGTAACGAAGCAAATATCAAGAACCGTCAGCCGATCAGCACCATGTACATCAAGGCGGAAAAGGAACTGGATGACTTCTATAAAGAAATTATCGAAGATGAATTAAATGTAAAGGCTGTTGTATTTACCGATGACGTAAGAGATTTCACCAGCTATACCTTTAAGCCCCAGCTTCGTACCGTAGGACCGAAATACGGCAAACAGCTTGGCGGTATCCAGAAGACCCTTGCTACCTTAGATGGCAACAAGGCAATGGATGAGCTGAATGCGAAGGGTATGATTTCCTTTGACGTAGACGGTGTGGCGGTAGAACTTACCAAGGACGATCTCTTAATCGAGATGACCAAGAAGGAAGGCTACGTATCTCAGGAAGACAACAAGCTTACGGTAGTATTGGATACCAACCTTACCGAGGAGCTTTTGGAGGAAGGCTTTGTATACGAAATCATCTCCAAGATTCAGACCATGCGTAAGGATAACGGTTTCGAAGTGCTTGACCACATCAAGGTTTCTATCAACGGCAATGACAAGTTGGCCGAAATCGCAAAACGCAACGAGAAAATGATTACCGGAAAGGTACTTGCAGACGAATTAACAGCAAATATTAGTTATTCTGTTGCGAAAGAATGGAATGTAAACGGCGAAATTGTGACAATTGCCATTGAAAAGTAAGCAAAAAATGTGTAAAATACACACATAATTGGCAATATTTGATAGAAAAGGAGAGATTGAATGAAGAGTACAACTACTACAACAAAGAGTACAACCAAGAAGAACAAAGCATTTAAGTTCGACAAAGAACTCTTTCAGAGAAGCGTCCTTTACAATGTAAAGACCCTTTACCGCAAGACTCTTGAGGAAGCAACCCCTCAGCAGATTTTCCAGGCAGTTTCTTATGCAATCAAGGATCAGATCGTTGAGCATTGGATGGAGACCCAGAAGGCCTACGAAAAAGAAGATCCCAAGATGGTATATTACATGTCCATGGAGTTCCTGATGGGACGTGCTCTTGGTAACAATATGATTAACCTGAAAGGTTACAATGATGTAAAGGATGCATTGGAGGAGATGGGACTCGATATTAACGTAATCGAGGATCAGGAGCCTGATGCAGCACTTGGAAACGGTGGTCTTGGTAGACTTGCAGCATGTTTCCTTGACTCTCTTGCAACCCTTGGATATCCTGCATACGGCTGTGGTATCCGTTATCGTTACGGTATGTTTAAGCAGGAAATCCGTGACGGTTATCAGGTAGAGGTTCCGGATAACTGGCTTCAGGACGGCAACCCGTTTGAACTTAGAAGACCTGAGTATGCGAAGACCGTTAAGTTTGGCGGTTACGTATCTGTACGTATGGATGAGAACGGCAGAAACGTATTTACCCAGGAAGATTATCAGTCCGTACGTGCAATTCCCTTTGACCTTCCCATCGTTGGTTACGGAAACGGCATTGTAAACACCCTTCGTATCTGGGATGCTGAGCCTGTAGAGTGCTTCCAGTTGGATTCCTTTGATAAGGGTGATTATCAGAAGGCTGTAGAGCAGGCAAACCTTGCAAGAAATATCGTAGAGGTACTTTACCCCAACGATAACCACTATGCAGGTAAGGAGCTTCGTTTAAAGCAGCAGTATTTCTTCATCTCTGCATCTGTACAGGAAGCAGTAGAGAAGTATATGCGTAAGCATGATGATATCAAGAAATTCTACGAGAAGGTAACCTTCCAGCTGAATGATACCCATCCTACCGTAGCAGTTGCAGAGCTTATGAGAGTCCTTATGGATGACTACTACCTGACCTGGGATGAGGCATGGGAAGTAACCACAAAGACTTGTGCTTACACCAACCATACCATTATGTCCGAAGCATTGGAGAAGTGGCCGATCGAGTTGTTCTCAAGACTTCTTCCCCGTGTATATCAGATCGTAGAAGAAATCAACCGTCGTTTCATCATCGAGATCGAGAATAAGTACAACAACGTTCCCGGTGTAAACGTACAGGATAAGGTTCGCAAGATGGCAATCATCTATGATGGACAGGTTAAGATGGCACACCTTGCAATCGCTGCAGGTTACTCTGTAAACGGTGTAGCAAGACTTCATACCGAAATCCTTAAGAATCAGGAGCTTCGTGACTTCTACGAAATGTTCCCTGAGAAATTTAATAATAAGACCAACGGTATTACCCAGAGAAGATTCCTTCTTCACGGAAATCCTCTTCTTGCAGATTGGGTTACTGATCATACCGGAGCAGACTGGATTACCGATCTTCCTCAGATCAGCCGCTTAAAGGTATACGCAGATGATGAGAAGGCTCAGCAGGAGTTCATGAACATTAAGTATCAGAACAAGGTTCGTCTTGCAAAGTACGTATTGGAGCACAATGGTGTCGTAATCGATCCCAGATCGATCTTCGATGTACAGGTAAAGCGTCTCCATGAGTACAAGAGACAGTTATTGAACATCCTTCATGTAATGTACCTTTACAACGAGTTGAAGGAGCATCCTGAGAAGAAGTTCTATCCCAGAACCTTCATCTTCGGTGCAAAGGCAGCAGCCGGCTATAAGAATGCAAAGCTTACCATTAAGCTGATCAACTCTGTAGCAGATGTAATCAACAACGATCCTTCCATCGATAACAAGTTAAAGGTTGTATTTATCGAGAACTATAACGTATCCAATGCTGAGATTATCTTCGCGGCAGCAGATGTTTCCGAGCAGATTTCTACCGCTAGTAAGGAAGCATCCGGTACCGGTAACATGAAGTTCATGTTAAACGGTGCAATCACCTTGGGTACCATGGATGGTGCAAACGTAGAAATCGTAGAAGAAGTTGGCGCAGAGAATGCAGTTATCTTTGGTCTTTCTTCCGATGAAGTTATCCACTTCGAGAACTACGGCGGATACAATCCTATGGAAATCTTCAACAACGATCAGGATGTACGTAAGGTACTTATGCAGCTTATCAATGGCGCATACGCTCCTCAGGATCCTGAGTTGTTCAGACCTTTGTACAACTCTTTGTTAAATACGCAGAACTCTTCTAAGGCTGATACCTACTTCATTTTGAAGGATTTCAAGTCTTATGCGGAGGCTCAGAAGAAGATCGAAGAGAAGTACATGGATGAAGCCGGTTGGGCAAAGAGCGCAATCCTCAACATCGCTTGCTCCGGCAAGTTTACTTCCGACAGAACCATCCAGCAGTACGTGGATGAAATCTGGCACTTGGATAAGGTTGTATTGAAATAAGATTTATATGTTGATTGAAAAGATGCTTTGAAGATGTTACACTACACTCAAAGCATCTTTTCTTTTCGTCATTCGACGAGTCTATATCACATCTATTTTCTAAAAAGAATCCATGCTTTAACACACATTAATAGCGGGAGACTTTTGGAAAAGAGGATGGGCAGAGGATGCTTCTTCCAGACTTATAAAAGGTTCTCCCAAATTTGAAAGGAGAACTTATGTGTTAGAGGCTTTTTTTGAACGAAGAGGAGATGAAATAAAGAAAATGACTCATTTGGATTATACCTGGGAAAAAAGAGAAAGAATGATTCGCAAAGAAGAGTTTGAAGAGGGACGTGCAGAGGGACGCACAGAGGGACGTGCAGAGGGTAAAATCGGTGCACTTATCGAATTGATAAAAGACGGAAGCATCACGAAGGAGCTGGCTGCCGAAAAAATGAAAATGCCGGTAGAAGAGTTTGAAAAGTGTATGATGGAAATGAGCGCAGGGAATTGAATTTATTTCGAATAAAATAGGGAATCGGCTCGGTAAGTCGGTTCACTTTTTTACTGTCTATACACTTGGGAGCCTTACCATATAAAACAAGTAGGAAATATATGAGACGGGAGCCCTCCCGCGCAAATAAGGATATAATAGCTGTGCTACGTGTCTGCGTGGTACAGCTTTTTACATTATATTGGGAGTAGTATAGAAGGAGAAAATTGATTTATTCTATATTGATTTAAAATACATTAGAAATCTTTCAAATGCAGATGATAATGTAATGTCAATTATTATGAATTATGGCCTGATAATACTATCGAACTGTGGTAATATAACAAGTGTCTACAAAAGTAGCCGAAAGGAGGAGAGAAATGAAAAAAAATATTGAATTTTGTTATGGTTATATTTTTGTTCGCTATATGTAATATGTTGAGCCATGCAGGGGAAGTGACAGAAGTTTATTTTTACGGTAATTCTGTTTCTGAGGAGGCTAAAGAGTATTGGGAAAGTAGCAAAGTTACTATGGCCAATATCATTTTCGAGAATGAAAAAACGGATAAATGCATTATAAGCACTGGAATGCCTATCGAGGTGATTGGCGCAGAGGAATGTTATATGATTCCGATTTGTGTAGATAGTTGTGTTAAATATATTGCACATGTCAGTTATGTGGATGGACAATATATGTTTTCGTTTAGTGAAAATATGAGTGATTATTTCAATGATATAAAACCAGGTTATTATTTTTTGTTTTGTCAGGATGACGAAACATATTTAGTGGATGAAAAAGGAATGGCTATCAATTTGATGCACAAAGAAAATAGTAAAATAATAAGTTTGGATAATGCGCATAATGGTCATTGTGGACAAAATGTTTATAATTGTGCAGGTGGAAGCATTTCGGATGCTTATAATGTGATATATTACGCAACTATGAAGACAGGTAATATACAGTATACAAATAATGCGGCTACACTTATGCCATCAATTATGAATAATGTTCCTGTTTTTATGGAATTAGTGAATGCTAGTAATGGAACGGGACATGCAGCAGTTGCAAGTGGTTACTATTTTGATAATACAAATGGCCAATTTACGTATGTCATCTGTGATTCTAATAGTAGTAGTTATGTTTATCAGACTGTTCCTTATACGGATGCCTCGTTTACATATACTCCGTCTGCTGGAGTATCATATTCATGGGTGGGAGGAATTTATGGATGGCATTAGAAGGATTATTTGTAATGCGTTGATTTTAAGTACAGTCTTATTGTGCGGTTGCAATAAAGATACTTCCGATGCAATCAGTGTGATAGAACCGATTCAGTATTATGACGTTTCAGAAATGACACTGCTGGATTCTGCTGATCCGGTATGGAGTGAGTTGAATGCATTTTTGCAGGATTTTTCTGCTTATAATTGTCCGGAATTTTTTTTGGAAGATGATGGTGATGAGATACGAAGATATACAAATGAGCGATTGATACTTTCTAATGTGGAAGGGGTTATAAAAAACAGTACAGGTGATTATGATGTGCCGACAGAATTATCGGATTGGTACGAAACACAATGGTTTGCGTTGGAGAAACCATTGGAAAGCCAGACATTTAAGCCAAGTGCAGGAAGATATTTGGTAGCATGTTATTTTCCGCGATATGCGTCATTGCAACCACAAATCGATAATATATTCACAGATGGTAGTATGTATTATGTGATTGGTTATGAAAAGGATGCTCAGAGTATAATTAATTCTTTGTTGATGAAAGCAACGGATATAATGAACGGAAATCGACTGCTATATAATTCGGATCAAATTCTTAATTTTGAGGCGAAGATTGAAGTGGTGGAAAAAGATGGTAAAAATGTGTATCGAGTACAAGAATGGCAGATTACCAGAAGCAAGGGAAGTATACAGCAGGATTGGATTCAAATAGGACAAAAAAGGGAATCGGCTCAGTGAGTCGGTTCCCTTTTTTGCTAAATATAAATTCAAGTTGTTCTTTCTCATGCCGTTTGTAATATAAAATATCCGCATAAATGCTCGGCAGTGACTCTTTAGAACAAGCCGACAGTTCTTTGAGAATTTTCATGAATTCTTCACCTTTCTCATTAGAGTCAAATAAAAGAGTCCATGGTTCAACTTCATAATGATTGGCTATTTCGAGAAGCATTTTCATTGAAGGAAAGGATTTCCCGGAAACAATTTTCTGTGTATAACTATCGGTTTTGCCCATGCAAGTACTCAGATAACGCATAGAAGGAATATGGTTCTGTTCGTTATTCATTAACTGTGTAAGGTTATATGCTAATATATCATGTAATCTTTTTTCGTTCATATTTTTCTCTAATATTAGTGTAAGAATAGAGAATAATATTTATTATATGATAAAAAAATATACGGTATACGAAAACAATGCTTTGAAAAACACATAATATAGAATATAATTCTATATGTAAGAAAAATGAATTTATTGTATTGTAATTTACAGAAAAATGCAATATACTATAAATGTCGACAATTATAGTTGCTAGCGAGGTAAAAATAAATGGAAGAAATAATTGAAAAAGATATCAGTGGTTGTGAAAAGATGATTATGAAGATTATCTGGGATGCCAAAGAAGGTGACCTATCTACGCTGGAAATCATTGATGCTCTGAAAGTTCGATATGGAAAGGATTATGCCAGAACAACAGTTGTTACTTTTTTGCAGCGTTTGTGTGAAAAAGGGTTTATTACTACATATCGCAAGGGAAAGATGGCTTATGCACATGCGTTGAAAGATGAGCGTCAATACGTGAACAATTTTATGCGTAATGTGGAAGATTTTTGGTTTCTGGGAGATGGAGCGAAGCTATTGGGTGCCTTGTATGAGCAGAGAAAACCTTCAAAAGAAGAAATTGAAAAGATGAGGAACATATTGGATGAGTTGGACAATTGAGCTTTCAATTGCGATTTTACTGACATCACTAACGGGTACCATTGTTTATGCGATTTGGTATGGAATCAGCAGAATCTTTGAACGCTTTGGCTACTTGAATGTGATTTATCAAATTTTGAGAGGTGCGTTGTTCTTTTGGATTTTTCATTCGCCTTTTTATCCCTTGTGATTTTGAATGAGACAAGATGGGATTATTTGCTGTTTAGTCAAACGCCGCTTTTTGTTTGTTGTAGCGAGGTCTTTTTGGCCTTTTGGATAGTAGGAGTTGTGATTTGTGGTGGAAAATATATTAGGGATGTCAATTCTCTAAAGAAAAAATTTTCCAATGCGTGCCTGATCGATGGTGTGACTTATGATGTGTTTTGTGATGTGTGTGATCGATTGGATATTTCTATAGGCAAGGTGGAGTTGATTTTTGACTATACTTGCGGAAGTCCGTGTACAGGCGGATTCTTAAAAGGATATGTCATTCTGCCTAATCTGGATTATACGACGGAACAGTTGGAGGTTATTTTCCTTCATGAACTTACCCACTATCGTCAAAAAAATCATATCATGCGTCATCTGACGGAGCTGGTATTTGTAATTCATTTTTTTAATCCATTTATATGGTTTTATAAAGAGCAAATCAGATTTTGGGGAGAATATACCTGCGATTATGAAGTGATATCAAAAACAAAAGGAGTTGATTTCTACTTTCATACCATCGATATGATTGCGAAGAACCCTAAAAAAATAGATTCTTTGGGTGCATATCTTTATGAAAACAAAACAGAATTGATGAAAAGACGTGAATTAATGGAGAGGAGTTACCAAAGGAAAATGAAGACAAAACTGCTTAGCACTTTTATTGTTTTTACCATGGTATTAACCAGTACATTTGCAGTAGAGGCTGCTACAGAGGCGGTAGCAGATGAGTATTGTGATTTGTTCTGGGATACAGCGGAATACATTGAAGTAGAAAATGACTATGTGGAATTGGAAGAACACTTTCTGGAAGGATTTGAAGAGGGTGTAATCGTAGAAGAGTGGGATGGACCGGATGTCATGCTCTTAAGCAATTCGGTTACATACGATTGGACCTTGGCAGGAAATACTGCGAAACTGGGACAGTCATTTTATGCAAGTGCTGGATCGCATGTAAATATAAACGCAGTTGATACGAACACATCGGGAAACAGATACCGTATTGGCTTAAAGGGACCGGGTAGTAGTTTGGTATATGTAGATGGAACCGGAAATATAAGTCATACATTTGATATTAGCGTTAGTGGTAATTATCAAGTGTTTGTTCAAAATACAACAGGTAATGCAATAGATGTTACTGTTATGATGATTGTATATTAGTTTTACAGTGAAAAGTATATTTTGGAATATATAGTTTTCGTAAGGTTGCTACATATTCCAAAAAACGCTGAAAAACAACTACAAATGTGAATATATTAAAGCGCGCAATTAATATATAAATTAAAAATCAAAGCTAAAGTGATGCAAAAGACAATAACGGTTGTTAGCTCTAGTGTGAAGGAAAGAGGTAATGAAAATGAAAAAATGTAGCTCATGTAACACAGCGTTGGGGGTTGATTTATAATAGAATCAATAGTAATAATTCGGATTTTGCAGCACAAACAAATGCGTATCAAGTAGTTACTGCCGTGAATCAATTTTCGACATATGGAAGCAGCGCTTTTAACAATGCATCATCTTATTCAGGTACATATACTTACATACGAATTACGCGACACAGGACCTGTGCCCAACAGGAGTGGAGGGCTGTTACTATAGAAAAGTATATAAGGTTCATGCAGAGGTATGTGTTTCCTGTAATGGAACTAGGTCACAAACAACGACTCTTGTTAGTGAGAGTCATACACTCGCACATTGCTTAAGATAATGATGGAAGGGACATGTCCGAAAACAAAAAGGATGTGTCCCTTATATGAGGTGGAAAATGAAAAAAATCAAGCTTACATTGTTGTTTTTCGTGGCTGTTAGCCTTCTTTTAACGGCGTGCGGAAAAAAGGACGAAAATTCGATTGTGGAGCAAGAACCGGAAATTACATATGATTGGCGGACTTGTGAATGGTCTACACCCCAGATTATAACCTCGGATTATAGGCTGTACGTTGGGGAGTACACAGAGATAGAAAAACCTCAAGAAGGTTCCACATATATAAAAGAAATCACAACGGCGAATGGGATGTTTTATCTAAGCAGCGAACAAACAGATTTAGAAGAGAAAATAGAGTATTATTTTTCCATGTATTTTAATGATGCGACAGAGGCAGCATGTCTTGATTTGAATGAGGCTCTTGAATCGGAGCTGGCACAAGGTTACCAAGTGAATACCTTTGCGGTTGCTGGTTCCAGTGAATATCTCTTTTTGTGTGATAGATATGAAGAAAATAAATTGACGGGTTTACGAGTAGTTCATTTGGATGCAAATAGTAAGCGAACAAAAGAAGTGGATTTGTATGAGAGTTTTGTACAAAGTGGATTTTGGAATGTTGAAAAATTGAATGAATGGGGAAAACTGAGCCTTATGCTCAAGTATGATAAGAATGGCTTGTATTATCTATATATTTGGAATAAGGCTTACCGAGTTTTAGTGTTGGGTAGCGATGGTAATATTGATGGAATAATGGATGTATGTAAGGAGGCTGCGGAATCAAATATTGCGTTGGAAGTATTGCAGGATCCGGATGGTAATTTGTTGTTTTTCTTAAATTCTGCAAATGAGAAGCAGAATTATTGCTTTTGTTATGATTTGGTACAAAAGAAGGTAAAAGTAATATGCCCGTTTGGACAAGTAACGAGTCGGTTTTGCTTCAACGAAAAAGGTATCTGTTATTTTTGGATAGACAATAATCTCTATCGTTGGAAGGTGGGTACCGGGCAGACAGATATGGTATTTGATGCAAATAAAGAAGGTATAACAGAAAATGCGATAAGTTCGCTACTTTCTCTAAATCAAGAGGGCTTCCCTGTGATATACGTGCGTACAACCACAGGCTACGAAAGATACAGTCTGACAGATCAGAAGCCGTCCGAAGAAGGCTATATGAAGGTGGCTAGTCTGATTGGACCCAACAAAGAACTACAAGGCGCAGCTGCGGATTATACGAGAAAAAATCCCTCTGACGGAATTAGCGTTGAAATAAGTCAAGATGGTGATGCTGATGCTTACAGAACACGTGTAATTGCTGAAATGGTGGCAGGAAAGGGGCCGGATGCATTATTTGTTTCCGCTTCTGATATGGAAATTTTGTATGAAAAAGATTTATTGGAGGACTTGTCCGATAGTATATTGGAAGATACAAAGAAGAATGTTTTTCAAGGCATTTTAGATAGCGGACGGATAGATGGAAAGCAGGTAGGATTCCCACTAAAGGCGGAACTACACACCTTATTGGTACATAAGGATGTTTGGAACAAAGAGGGATGGACATTGCAGGATGTGCTTGATTTGGTTGAGCAAGCAGAGGATGATTCCTTGAAAGTAATAGTGGACATTAGTGGAGGTGCCAGATACGGCTATGGATTCTATGGAAATATGCAGGCACTTGTACTGGAGGATTTAGCCAATACACCGTTCCTCAATATGCAAGAGAAAACGTGCAACTTTGACAGTCCGGAGTTTATACACTTATTGGAACTGTGTGAAAAATACGGCGAAATATATTTTTCAGGCAATGAATGGGAATGGGAAACACGATTAAAAGAAGGAACTGTGCTGGCTAATATAGGAGATGTGACCAATATTCAAACCTTTAGTGAAACCATGTTCCGATTGGGAGAGGAGTGTATCTGTGTTGGTTTCCCGGTAGAAAGCGGAAGTGGTTGCTATTGGGACTGTGGAAATTATTTGGTGTTGCGTAAAGGCAGTCTCAAAAAGGAAACTATGAGTAAATTTATTGAATTTGTGTATGGAAAATCCAGACAAAGAACCAGTTCCACTCCGGTGAGAAGTGACATTTTTCGGGATTATCTGGTATATACGGATTATGGGACTGCAGAGGGATATGCCAGCCTGAATATTGGAAACGGAAGCTATCGTCCTATCAGAATCAAGGCAGACGGCACGGCTTGGGTAGAAGAGTATATCGAATTGGCCGAAAAGGCGCAACCATATCCCAGACAAGTGGAGATGATCACCAAGATTGTATTAGAAGAACTGGAAGCCTTTTATACAGGGAAAAAGGATGCCGAAACCGTGGCAAAGATTATTCAAAATCGAGTGCAATTGTTTTTGGCGGAGAATGATTTTTGATTTGTGCATTGCATTTAAGCTTGGTGGTTGAAAAGGTGCATTGAAGATGTTACACTACCTTCAATGCATCTTTTTTGCTTTTGACAGAGATAATGCAGACTCTGTAAGGATTTCTGGGGATTTACAAAAGGAATGGTTGGGATGATTGGATGAAGAAAATGAATATTAGCAGAGAAGAATTGTTTGAACATTCGCCTGTTTGGAATCGGAGCTTCCAGCTTGATGAGTCGAAGCCTAGGACGTAAAGATTATGATACGGTCAAGAAAGCGTCGGCCACGGGAATTTATTAGGCACTTTTTTGCGCAATCTTACTGTCTGCAGGAACGTTGTTTTGGAATCAACAAACCTTGCAGATTTTGGGCACGGATTCGATTACGTTTCAAGCGACCAAAGAGTATATGTTTTGGACGGTTTGTTTGTATTCAGCCAATGTGGTGGCAGCAGTGGGCATTGCCAATAAAATCAATCAGTTACCGATCCAGATTGTATTCGGATTTACCCAGGGAGTTATGCCCCTGATTGGATACAATTATGCCTGCAAAAATTATTCCTGTATGAAAGAATCCGTTCGAAAGACCTATATCATAACCATTTCATCCTTGTTGGCGATTTTCACACAATGCAGGTTATTGAGCGGGAAACGTCTGAAAACGGAATAGTCTATTGCATTTCAAGGGGCTTTCCGTTATAATATATCCGTATTTTTATGCAAATAATCGTCTAGAGGCGAGAATATATAGGAGGCAAATGATGATTGAATTACTTCAGAGCGGTGCTTACCTTGTAAACGGTACAGAAATCATTGCAGATGCTGCAGATGCAACTGCTGCTGTACAGGCTAAGACCGGCAAAACCATCTCCAAGGAAGAAGCTGCAAAGAATACCATCGCATATGGTATTTTACAGAGCCACAATACATCCGGTAATATGGATAAATTAAAAATTCGTTTTGACAAGCTTACCAGCCATGATATTACTTTCGTAGGTATTATCCAGACAGCCAGAGCTTCAGGACTTCAGAAGTTCCCCATGCCTTATGTACTTACCAACTGTCACAACTCTCTTTGTGCGGTAGGTGGTACCATCAATGAGGATGACCACATGTTTGGTCTTAGCTGTGCAAAGAAGTACGGCGGAGTTTACGTACCCCCTCATCAGGCTGTTATTCATCAGTTTGCACGTGAAATGCTTGCAGGTGGCGGCAAGATGATCTTAGGTTCCGATTCCCATACCCGTTACGGTGCACTTGGTACCATGGCTATGGGCGAGGGCGGTCCCGAGCTTGTAAAGCAGCTTTTGAATCAGACATATGATATCAATATGCCCGGCGTAGTGGGTGTATTTTTGAAGGGTGCTCCTGTAAAGGGCGTAGGTCCTCAGGACGTTGCTTTGGCCATTATCGGTGCTGTATTTAAGAATGGTTACGTAAAGAATAAAGTAATGGAATTCGTAGGTCCCGGTGTTGCTTCCTTGAGCGCAGATTTCCGTATCGGTATCGACGTTATGACTACTGAGACCACCTGTCTTTCTTCTATTTGGAAGACCGATGATCAGATCAAGGAATTCTATGAGATTCACGGACGTAAAGAAGAGTATGCAGAACTCAATCCCGGTGAGGTTGCTTACTATGACGGAATGATCGTAATCGATTTGGACAAGGTTCGTCCCATGATTGCAATGCCTTTCCATCCCAGCAACACTTACACCATCGAAGAGTTAAATGCAAACTTGATGGATATTTTGGATGAGACCGAGAAGCGTGCTCTTGTGAGCCTTGACGGTGCCGTAGATTTCAACTTAAAGAATAAGGTTGTAAACGGCAAGTTCATGGTAGACCAGGGTATTATCGCAGGTTGTGCAGGTGGTGGATTCGAAAACATTTGTGCTGCAGCAGATATCCTGAAGGGCCAGTACATTGGTGCGGACGGATTTACCTTGAGTGTATATCCTGCATCTATGCCGGTATACATGGAATTGATTAAGAACGGTTGCGCAGCTACCATTATGGAGACCGGTGCAATCATGAAGACTGCATTCTGCGGACCTTGCTTCGGTGCAGGAGATACTCCCGCAAACAATGCATTCTCTATCAGACATTCTACCAGAAACTTCCCGAACCGTGAGGGTAGCAAGCTTCAGAACGGTCAGATTTCTTCCGTTGCTCTTATGGATGCTCGTTCCATCGCAGCAACTGCAGCAAATAAGGGTGTACTTACTCCCGCAACCGATTTTGATGGCGAGATGGGCAAGTATAAATATCATTTCGATGCAAATATTTATGCAAACAGAGTATTTGATTCCAAGGGTGTAGCGGATCCCGATACCGAGATTCAGTTTGGTCCCAATATTAAGGACTGGCCTGCAATGGGTGCACTTCCCGAGAATCTTGTACTTCGTGTGGTTAGTGAGATTCATGATCCGGTTACCACCACCGATGAGTTGATTCCTTCCGGTGAGACTTCTTCTTATCGTTCCAATCCTTTGGGCCTTGCAGAGTTCACCCTTTCCAGAAAGGATCCCAACTATGTAGGACTTGCAAAGGATATTCAGAAGGCAGAGAAGGCCAGAATGGCAGGAGAGCATCCTTGCCAGGCACATCCGGATGTAAAACCTGTAATGCAGACGGTTAAGACCGTATTTGCGGATGCTAACCATGAAAATACCGGTTTTGGTTCCACTATCTTTGCTGTAAAGCCCGGTGATGGTTCCGCTCGTGAGCAGGCTGCAAGCTGCCAGAAGGTACTTGGCGGTTGGGCAAACATTGCCAATGAATATGCAACCAAGCGTTATCGTTCAAACCTCATCAACTGGGGTATGCTTCCTTTCTTAATCAAGGACGGTCAGCTTCCTTTCAAGAACCTGGATTACTTATTTGTACCCGGTATCAAGAAGGCTGTTGAGGAGAAGACCGAGGTAATCAAGGCATATCGTGTGGATGTGGCCGGAGAGAAGCTGGAAGAGTTTGAGCTTCGTCTGGGCGAATTGACCGATGAAGAGCGTCAGATTATTTTGAAGGGTTGCCTGATCAACTACAACAGAGTGTAAGGAGGTGCGATATGTTATTTAATAAACCCGTATCGAACCCATATCTGGCAGGAGCCGTAGAACTTGTAAAGTCCGATGATTCGCCGGAAAATAAAAAAACACTTGCAGAGCAGATTATGAAGGCAGAGTATCTGTGCCCGGTTTTCGTGGCTCCCCATCCCGTAAAGGATGAGAACGGAATTCCCAGACTTGCCGAGAATGCAAAGGTTCAGTTCCCTACCTTGAGATGTCCGGACGGAAGACTTTTGTTCCCGGTTTTCAGTGACGCGGAGGAGCTTCATAAGTGGAAGAGTGAAGAAGATTGCCCTTACACCTATGCTTGCAACTTTGACGACATGACACAGCTTTTGTCCCATCTGCCCAAGCAGGAGGGTGCTGAGGTGGCTACCGGATTCGTAATTAATCCTATGGGATGCAATTATGTGGTAGAGCGCGATATGGTGGCCAATCTTTTGTTAAAGAGAGAGCTGTCCTACATGGAATCCCAGAAGAAATAACTAAAGAAAATGGAAAAGCAGTCGATATATAGGTTACAGGGAACGGTTCGGCCGACCGATGACCAAATATGATATGACGCCAAGGATGGATAGAAGTGAGAAAAGGATTTTCACTTTTACCCATCCTTCTTTTATTTTTGGAATGGATGTTGGAGATAGAAGAACGCCATAGAGGGGAGCGTTTATTTGAAGATTGATTCCTATCAAATAGGAATGGAGTCCGCAAGAAGCTATCGTGCTTCTCGCACTACAATTACCGGTTTTCGCCTGCAACAGGAGACCAGGGATACGGATCTGACCGGGAAGGAACAAAATGATACAGACAAGGAGGATAAGGTTTTGTCCATGTCGGATTGGCAAAACCGTATGAGCGTAAAGGGACAGGGAATTGTCCGCAATATTCGCAAGCAGGATTCGGAGGAGGGCCTCAGGCAAATGACGGTTCGCTATATATTTGAACTGCTTTTTGCTGCCCGAAGAAATCGCTACAAGGACTGGAATTTGGAACAGCAGGTGGGTGATTTTCTAATACAGTCCCCTTTTGGAGAGAGTGGGTCCTTTTCGGCCTCCTCAGAGGAGTGGTTTCAGGAAGAAGAAAGCACCTCCTTTGAGACAAAAGGAGTGGTGAAAACCGGTGACGGAAGGGAGATTACCTTTCAGGTGTCTGTGGGAATGAGCCGCACTTTTTCATCCTATTTCCGACAGGATATCCAAATGTCCGCCAGGGATTTTTGCGATCCGCTGGTATTGAATTTCGATACGGATGCAGCTTCCTTGCGAGACCAGTCCTTTTATTTTGACCTGGATACGGACGGAGTGGCGGAGGAAATCAGTATGCTTTCCGCCGGAAGCGGATATCTGGCCTTGGATAAAAATGAGGATGGCAGCATTCAGGACGGTTCGGAGCTGTTTGGTACCAAATCGGGAGACGGTTTCGCGGATTTGGCCCAATATGATTCGGATCAAAACGGCTGGATTGATGAAAATGATGCCATCTGGTCCAAGCTTCGAATCTGGTGTAAGGATTCCACCGGAAACGATGTGCTGTACACCCTGGCGCAAAAGGGCGTGGGGGCTATTTGCCTATCAAACGTAAATACGGATTTCACCCTCAAGGATGAACAAAACCGAACAAACGGTGCGATTCGAAAAACGGGCGTATTTTTGTACGAGAGTGGGGGTGTCGGTACCATTCAGCATCTGGATTTGGCAAAAAAAATATCCCAAAGTGTATAAACCCAATCCTTTCGGAAACACTATAGTCAAAAGCATTCTTTAGTGTGAAAGGAAGGATAAAATATGAAAAGAAGTAGCAAAATGGGTCTGAATAAGGAACGCACCCTATTGATTGTTTCTTCCGCATTGGTACTGTCAGCGCTGACTATGACAGGGATATATCTTCGGGGACAGACAAACAGGGAAAAAGAGGATGGCTATCATGTGGATTTGGCCCAACTGGATCCGCAACAAAAAGATGCTGTTTTGGAGTCCCTTGTGGATCCAAACCTGGAAAATATCAACAAAGCCTTACAGGAAATGGAACTGCAGTATGCCAAAGCGTTGGAGACGAAAGAGGAACTGGACGCAACTTCCAAGGAGGAGCTGAGTTTGTCTGCAGGCTCCGGTTTGGTACAAAATCCGGGTCTGGAAAAACATACCGAGGAAATGGCCAAAACGGAGCAAAAGGTGGATGCGGTTTCTGTGACAGAGGAACAGGCACAACTTACGGAGGAAAATATTCTTCCGATTGATACGCCTGCAGTTATTCAAAAACAGTATGCATTTCAACCCCAGGACAGGCTGTCTATGCCGGTAGAAGGAGAGGTGCTGTTGCCATTTAGTATGGACAAGAGTATTTACTTCGAGACCTTGGACCAGTATAAGTACAATCCGGCGATGATGATTTCCGCAGTGGAAGGTACACCGGTTCTGGCCTGCGCCGACGGTAAGGTCCTGGATGTGTTTGAAAATGAAGAAATCGGTCACGGGCTTCGTCTGGACTTGGGAAATGGTTACATTGCCACCTATGGTCAATTGGAAAATTTGGAGGTGACCATTGGAAGCGAAGTGACCCGAGGCAAGGTCCTGGGAAACATTAAATCCCCCACCAAGTATTATTCGGTAGAGGGAGCCAACCTGTATTTCCAGGTGACCAAGGATGGGACGCCCATTGACCCTTCCGGTTTGTTTTAGTGTATGATTCCCTATTTTTCGGGGAAAATCGCAAAAAAGAGAAAGAAAAGGCATTGCTTTATGGAAAATGCAAATGTATAATCATATTGGATAAGATTATGCACATTTTCCGGCAATGCCTTTTATGTGTAAAAAACACTTTTGCTTTTGTTGCATATGATAGACAAAAAGGCCGAAAAGTGGAAGGTGAGGCAATTCATGAAAGTAGTAGTATTAGCAGGCGGAACCAGTACAGAAAGAGATGTATCATTGGTTTCCGGAAGTATGATTTACAAGGCTCTTCGTTCCAAGGGACACCAGGCGATTCTGTTGGACGTATATTTGGGACTGGAAGGGGATGTATCCAATATATTTGAGGACAACAGAGACTGGGCAAAGGAAATCGGTTCGGTAGCGGCAGAAAATCCGGACATCGAGAAAATAAAAGCCCTTCGTCCGGCAGGCCATAAAGGATTTTTCGGACCCAATGTTTTAAATTTGTGCCAGCAGGCAGATGTGGTATTTATGGCACTGCATGGTTCCAACGGAGAAGACGGAAAAATTCAGGCTTGTTTCGAGCTTTTGGAGATTCCTTTTACCGGAACCGATTATGTAAGTGCTGCTATGGCCATGGATAAGTGTATCACCAAGGATATTTTCATCGCCAATCAGATTCCTACTCCCATGGGAACCCGTATCAAGATGGGCGAGAAGGAAGCAATTCGTATTCCCTTCCCCTGCATCGTAAAGGCAAGCTGCGGCGGTTCCAGCGTGGGCGTAACCATAGCCCGCAATGAAGAAGAATATGAAGCGGCCAAGAAAGAAGCTTTCCGTTATGACAGGGAAGCGGTTGTGGAAGAGTACATAGAAGGCAGAGAATTCTCCATTGGTGTAATCGACGGAAAAGCACTTCCCATTGTGGAGATTGCACCCAAGGCGGGATTTTATGATTATAAAAACAAGTATCAGGCAGGCAGTACCGTAGAGACCTGTCCCGCAGTACTGGATGAGGAAAAAACCAAGCGTATGCAGAAAATTGCGGAGGATGTTTTCAAGGCACTTCGTTTAAAGAATTATGCGCGTATGGACTTTATGATGAATAAGGAAGGAAAGATGTATTGCTTAGAGGCAAATACACTTCCCGGTATGACACCCACTTCTCTGCTTCCCCAGGAGGCAAATGCTGTGGGAATCAGCTTCGAAGAGTTGTGTGAGCATATGATGCAGCAGGCACTTCGGTCTTAAAATAGATGTTTGACATCTGTAAATTGCAGCATCCGGCATGGATGTGAAACGCGAGGATAGATATGACGATGATGAATTTCACGATTGCAGAAATTGTAAAAGCATGTAATGGAACACTGGTGATGGATAAGGTTCCTCAGGATCAAAAGGTTTCCGGTGTGGTACTGGATTCCAGAAAGGTATCTGAGGGTGGTGTTTTTGTTGCGACCGTTGGAGAAAGAGTGGATGGCCATAGCTTTATTCCCGATGTATACGGAAAGGGGATTGCACTGGTAATAGCAGAGAAGAATCCGGAGCAGGTTTGTGAGGAGTACGGCTTCAACACAGAGTCCTGGGGAAGCTATTTGCTGGTGGAAAACTGCTTCCAGGCTTTGAAGGATATGGCAGAAGCCTATCGTCTCAAATTTGATATTCCCATTGTGGGCATTACCGGAAGCGCTGGCAAGACCAGCACCAAGGAATGTGTGGCCAGTGTATTGAGTGAAAAGTATAACGTGCTGAAGACAGAGGGCAATTTCAACAATGAAGTAGGTGTCCCTTTGACCTTGTTAAGTCTTCGGGAGGAGCATACGGCAGCCGTAGTGGAAATGGGTATCAGCAACTTCGGTGAGATGCATCGTTTAAGCCAGATGGTTCGTCCCAGTATTTGTGTCCTGACCAATATCGGTCAGTGTCATTTGGAGAATCTGAAGACCAGAGACGGTATTTTGCAGGCGAAGACAGAAATCTTTGATTTCATGCAGGAAGACGGTGAAGTCGTATTAAACGGCGATGATGATAAATTGGCGACCATTACCGATGTAAAGGGTAAAAAGCCCCATTTCTTCGGACTTGGTCAGAATGACAATGAAGAAGTAATGGCGAAGGCCATTATCAGTAAGGGTCTTTGGGGATGTGAAGCCTTTTTGGCGAAAGTGGGAGAAGATGGTACCGAGGAAGCCTTCCAGGTGTCCGTTCCCCTGCCCGGTGCTCATATGGTGAACAATGCAGCCTGCAGTGCTACCGTAGGTATGATTATGGGATTGACTACCGGAGAGATTGCAGCCGGAATTGCAAAGGTGTCTCCTTCCAGCGGACGCGGTAAGCTGATCAAGGCCGGATGGTATACCCTGATTGATGACTGTTACAATGCTAACCCGGTTTCCATGATGGCGGCAATTGATTTGCTGACCCATGCGGACAATCAGAAGGTGGCGATTTTGGGTGATATGTTTGAACTGGGTGAGAATTCCAACCAGATGCATGCGGACTTAGGAAAGTATGCGGTGGAGAGCGGAATCGACCGAGTGATTTGCGTAGGAAAGAGTTCTCGCTTCATGTATGATTCCGCTGTGGAGCATGCCATGGAAGGACAGCGGGTTACCTATTATGAAGACAGAGAAAGTCTGGAGGCAGACCTTCGGATTCCGGAAGGACTTTTGGGATTTGAAGCTACTGTATTGATCAAGGCTTCCCATGGAATGCATTTCGAGAAGCTGATCCAGATTTTGACGATGGAAGATGTAGCCCACTAAGAAAGAAAAAGCAATTTGGATGGAAATTAGGATAGTCACGACGAAAAAGTCGTGACTATTTTTTTGCATACCATAGGACGCCCCGTCATAGATTGATAAAAAAGATTTGAGGTCCGTCATGAAAAGATTTTTACCGGGGATGATTCTGGCAATACTGCTGCTTTGTACGGGCTGTGGCTTGGGTGCTGCAAAGGAAGAAAAAATCAGAGATTTGGAAATGACCGTGGTCAGCGATGAGGTCCTGACAGAGGAGCTAAAGGGTTTGATTGAGGAAAGAAAGGAGAATCCGTTTCAATTTACCTATACCGATGGGGACAGTCTTTATATCGTAATCGGATATGGTAAGCAGGAGACCGGAGGTTACAGTATTGCGGTAAATGCCCTGTATGAAACCAAGAGTGCAATCTGTGTCAGCACCACCTTACTTGGTCCCAAGACAACAAAAAAGGGCACCGCAGTGCCCTCTTATCCCTATATTGTGATTCGCACAAAGGATTTGAAATTACCGGTTCTTATGAACGAGTAGCACCAAGCTCCTTGGCATAGAGTTCCTTGTTTTTGAAATACGTTTCGGCGATAATACCCTGAACATAAGCACCGATTTTCTTTTTTGTTTCCCGATCCAACTGATCCAGATAAATAGGCTTACCGTATTCAATGATTACGGTGGCCTTTTTTATTTTGGGGAAATGATCTTCAAAAATGGCGGAGGTATTTACCAAGGTCATAGGAATGACCGGAACATTTCCGCGCTCCGCAATCTTGAAGCTTCCGTCATGGAAGGGAAGGAATGTGTCCTGCTCCCGATTACGGGTACCCTCCGGGAAAATACACATGGAAATTCCCTGTTTGGTCTGCTCCACGGCGGCAAGAATGGTTTTTAAGCCTTCCTTTATGTTTTCCCGATCCAGGAACAGGCAGTGCAGATTGCGCATCCAGACACGAAGTAACGGCACCTTGTTCATTTCTTTTTTGGACACATAGCCGGTCAGTCTCGGTACGCGGACATAAGTCAGTACAATGTCAAAAAAGCTTCGATGATTTCCTACATACAATACGGCGGTATCCTTGGGGACATTTTCTTCCCCCAAAACGATGACCTTGGTGCCGGACAAAAAGATGATGCCTCGAAAGGCCCAGTTTACAATTGCCAGAGAACTTTTGCTTTTGGCATCGGGATTAAATTTGCCGATGATCCATTCTACACCCATGATAGGGATGGAAAGAACTAAAAACAGCACCAGAAAAGTGCCAACGAGAAAAATTCGAATCATGGAGACCTCCAAATTATTTTTTCATCATAATACGATCAGTATAACATATTTGGCTTTTTCTGTATAGCTTTACCGCAAAACATGAACAGGCCGCCGGTTGCTGACCCCGCAGCAGGGAAATGAGGGCGGATTTCCGAGAGAAATTCCCGGGGATGGTTTGCAAATCTTATGGGTTATGGTAAAATAGAAACGATTATGGGAAGGAGAAGCAAAACATGCTTTTAATTAAGAATGGTTATGTGATTGACCCGAAAAGTGGAAAAGAAGGTATTTTCGATGTCCTGATTGAGGATAAGAAAATCCAAAAGATAGAGCAGAATATAATATGCGAGGAGGCGCAACGAATCGATGCCACCGGTCTGGTGGTTGCGCCGGGGCTTGTAGATGTACATGTGCATTTTCGCGAGCCCGGATTTACCTACAAAGAGGATATTATAACCGGTAGCGCAGCTGCGGCCAAGGGTGGTTTCACCAGTGTGATTCTGATGGCCAATACCAAGCCTGCGGTGGATTGCGAGGAGGTACTTACCCAAATCCTCGAGAAGGGAAAAACCACCAGTATTCATGTGCTGACCTGTGCCAATGTGACTATGGGAATGCAGGGAAAAGAAATTGTGGATATGGAAACCTTAAAGGCAGCCGGCGCCTGTGGCTTTACGGACGACGGGGTGCCGATTTTAAGCGAAGAAATCGTAAAGAAAGCCATGGAGCTTACAAAGGAATTGAATGTTCCCATCAGTTTCCATGAGGAGGACCCAAAATATATCGAGAATAACGGTATTAATCGGGGAAAGGCCAGTGCGCATTTTGGTATCGGAGGCTCTCCCCGTGAGGCGGAAATCAGTCTTTCCGCCAGAGATATTGCATTTGCAAAAGAAATCGGTGCGGATATCGATATTCAGCATATCAGTACCAGGGAAGCAGTGGAACTGGTAAGGGAAGCCAGAAAGGCCGGCTTTACCAATGTACATGCGGAGGCAACGCCTCATCATTTCACGTTGACAGAAGAGGCTGCCATAAAGTATGGAACATTGGCCAAGATGAATCCTCCCCTTCGTGAGGAGACGGACCGTCTGGCCATTATTGAAGGTCTGGCAGACGGCACCATTGAAATGATTGCTACGGACCACGCACCTCATTCCAAGGAAGAGAAAGAACGTCCGATTACCCAGGCACCAAGCGGTATCATCGGGTTGGAAACCTCTTTGGCATTGGGGATTACCCAACTGGTGGACAAGGGCTATTTAACCATGGCCCAGCTTTTGGACCGTATGAGCACGGGACCTGCCAAGTTGTATCATCTGGATGCGGGATATGTGGCAGAGGGTGGCCCTGCAGATCTGATTCTGATTGACAAGGATGCAAAATGGGTTCCCACGGAATATGCCTCCAAAGCATCCAATACACCTTTTACCGGATGGAGCTTAACCGGTAAAGTGGTTAAAACCATTTGCGATGGAAAGATAGTGTATTCCGAAAAGTAATGCGTTACGACAGGAAGGGATTTTGAGATGAGAGTTATGATAGTCGGTGCCAGCAAGGTAGGTCATGAGCTGGCGGTCCATCTTGGGGAAGAGGGACATGATATTGTATTTATTGATAAGAATGACAGCAAAATCGATGCATTTACAGACGATTTTGACTGTAATGGCTTCGTCGGCAACGGCGGTGATCCGGAATTTTTAAAGAAGGCGGGAATTGAAACCACTTCTCTGTTTTTGGCCTTGACCAAGAACGATGAGACCAATATCTGCTGTTGCGGAATTGCCAAGAAATTAGGCGTTAAGCGTACGGTTGCAGCGGTAAGAGGACCGGAATATTCTCCTTCTGCCGAGTTTTTGATTCGGGAGATGGGTGTGGATCTGGTGATTAATCCATCCAAGTCCGCAGCCCGAGAGGTAGCCAAGTTAATTCGCTATTCCAAGGACATGGAAATCGAGAGCTTTGGCAAGGGTTCGGCCAAGGTGGCGACTGTGGAAATCGGTGAAAACAGTGTGCTGGCCGGGGTGGACATGCCACAGGTATCCGCAAAAGTGGGTGCTCAGATTTTGGTATGCGCCATCGAACGAAACGGAAAGATGATTACACCGAAAGGCAAGCATCAGATTCATGCAAAGGATAAAATCACCTTTGCCGCAATCAAAGAGGAAATGGACAAGGCCTTAAAGGTATTGAATATTGACAGTAAACCGGTAAAGAATATTGTGATTGTAGGTGGCGGTAAAATTGGCTACTACCTGGCAGAACTGGTTATGGAAGAGGGCGGAAAGGTCAAGATTATCGATAACGATATGGAGAGATGCCATCAGCTGATGGAGACATTTCCGAAGGCACAGATTATCTCCGGAAACGGTACCGACTCCGAGTTTATGGAGGAGCAGCTTCGGGGAGCGGATTCCTGCGTGGCGGTTACGGGCAGCGATGAGGAAAACCTGATTATTTCCATGTATGCCAAGTCCGTGGGTATTAACCGTATTGCGGCAGAAATCGATAATGCAAAATTGGAAAAGATGTTAAAGAAGAGCGGCATCAATCATGTATTTTCTACGCAGGATGTTTCCTTAAGCGGTATTATTAAAGATACCCGTATTTTGGCCAGCGGGAAGGATACGGATAGCAGCGAGGAGGGCCTTAGATGGTTACACACTCTAAATTCCGGTAAAATTGAGGCCATGGAGTTTCGGGTGGGAGCCGACTTCGCATTGTGTGATGTACCCTTCAAGGATTCCCGGTTTGCACTGAAATCCGGAGTTTTGATAGCCATGGTAATCCGTGGGGAGGAGACCTTTGTACCGGATGGTAATTTTTCGTTAAAGGCGGGAGACCATATTATTACGGTTTCTTCGGAACATAAGATTGCAAGCCTTTCCGATATACTTGCATAAAAAGGGGATGGAGTAAATGGAGCACATTTTGGTAGGTCTTTTGTTTATTCTTTTCCTGGTGGTGCTATTTGGTATTATAAACGAAAAGACTGTTAAAATTTCAAATGATATTGCGCTGGTGTTGTTTTCCTTTGCCTTTGCAGCAGGGGTAAAGGCTCTGGAGTATTTCGGTGTGGTTTCTTTTTCGGGAACCGTTATCGGAAATATAGCGGAAATCAATCTGGAAGATTTCCTCATGGACGGAATTCTCTGCTTCATGCTGTTTTCCGGTGCCAGCGGTGTTAATTTCAATCGATTTGTAAAAAACTTTAAGTCAATCAGCTTGCTGGCATTGTTGTCCACGGTGTTGTCCTCCTTCATCTACGGGGGAATCTTCTACCTGGTAAATCTGGCGCTACAGCTGAATTTCTCGATTTGGCTTTGTATTCTTTTGGGCTGTATGGTTTCGCCCACGGACCCGATTGCGGCAACCAGTATTCTAAAGAAGGCAGGTTTGTCCAAGAACGTTTCCACCGTTATTGAAGGAGAGTCTCTTTTTAACGACGGTACCGGTGTGGCGGTGTTTGTGTGTATCAAGAATATTGTAAATGATACCTCGGATTTGAGTTTTCCCGTGCTGATGGCGAAGGAGCTTTTGGGTGCGATTGTAATTGCATTGGTGATTTCCTTCCTGATGTTTCAGCTTCTTCGGGCCACCAATAACCCGATGCTGCACATCTTTATCAGTATGTTTGATGTAATGGCGGCCTATGTAATATGCGAAGAACTGGGTTGCTCCGGAGTGATTGCTTCGGTTGTCTGCGGTATTTTCTTTTCCAAGAGCCTGGCCAAGCATGAGGCCTGGCATAAGGTGGTGGATCCCAAGGACTGGTATGAGGATTTTTGGCACATTGCGGATACCCTTTGCAACAGTGTCCTTTTTATCCTGATTGGCTTCGCCGTATTAAATATTCCCACACATAAATACCTGGTGTTATTGATTCTCATTGCAATCCTGATTAATTTTATTGCCAGATTTGTAGGCGTTGGCATCTCGGCTTTCCTTATGGGAAAGAAGAGTATTCCAAATAAATACAGCATTACAGAGTTTACCACTCTGATGACCTGGAGCGCATTAAAGGGCGGTTTGTCCCTAGCACTTGCTTTTAGCACAAAGGAATTTTTGCCTGCGGACGCTTACAATGTGATTTTGATTATGACCTGTGTTACCATGTATTTCACCATTGTGGTACAGGGTCTTACCACAAAGAAAATCTTTGCTATTGTGGAGCGCTGGAAAGCAAAACGAATTGCAAAATTTTAACGAATAGAGAGACGGAAAGGAATTGTCATGAAGCAGAAAGTAGACAGTATTGTAGTATCCCAAAAAGAAATTGCTCCTGCAATTTTTGATCTTTGGATTGAGACCGTGATTGCCCGGGACGCAAAGCCGGGACAGTTTATCGGTGTTTTCCCCGAAAACAAAAGCACCTTACTTCCCAGACCCATCAGCATCTGCGAGGTGAGTGAGGACAGAAAGTCCCTTCGAATTGTTTATCGAATTGCCGGACAGGGTACGGCAGAGTTTTCCAAACTTACAGCAGGTGATCATGTACAGGTAATGGGCACTTTGGGAAATGGGTTCCCGGTAGAAGAGGGAAAAGGCAAAAAGGTATTTCTCATGGGTGGCGGAATCGGTATTCCTCCCATGTTGCAGTTGGCAAAGACGTTAAATGAGCAGAATGGCGGAAAAGCCGGTATTCAGACGGTTGTAGGTTATCGTGACGACAAGACCTTTTTAAAAGAGGATTTGGAGCGTTACAGCGAAGTTTACATTGCTACGGAAGACGGTAGCGTGGGCACCAAGGGAAATATTATGGACGCGGTTCGTGAAAACGGAATTTCGGCAGATGTTATTTTTGCCTGTGGTCCCATGCCTATGTTGCGTGCCATCAAGAAGTTTGCCGAGGAGACAAATATTCCTGCCTATATTTCCCTGGAAGAGCACATGGCATGCGGTGTAGGTGCTTGTCTTGGATGTGTGGTAAAGACCAAGGAAGTGGATCATCATTCCCATGTAAACAATGCAAGAATTTGTACCGATGGTCCGGTATTTGAAGCGAAGGAGGTAGAAATCTAATGGATGCTGTTTGGACACCTGATTTGAGTACGGAAATCGCAGGAGTAACCTTTAAGAATCCGGTTATGACTGCTTCCGGAACCTTTGGATCCGGAATGGAATACGGAGAGTTCGTAGACTTGAACAGATTGGGAGCTGTTGTAACCAAGGGTGTGGCAAATGTACCATGGCCCGGAAATCCCACGCCCCGTGTGGCGGAAGTATATGGCGGTATGCTAAATGCCATAGGTCTTCAGAATCCCGGAATTGATGTGTTTATGGAGAGAGATATTCCTTTCCTGAAAAATTACGATACCAAGATTGTGGTAAATGTGTGCGGAAAAAGTGTACAGGATTATATCGATGTGGTAGAGCGCCTGGGGGATGAGCCGGCAGTTGCTTTGCTGGAGATTAATGTATCCTGCCCCAATGTCAAGGAAGGTGCCATCGCCTTCGGACAAAAGGCAGATGCCCTGTACAATATTACGTCGGAATTAAAGAAGCATGCGAAGCAGCCGGTTATGATGAAGCTTAGCCCCAATGTAACCGACATTACCGAAATGGCCAGGGCAGCGGAGGCAGCCGGTGCGGATGCTCTTTCTCTGATCAATACCTTAACCGGTATGAAGATTGATATTCATCGTCGGAAATTTGCAATTGCCAATAAGACCGGCGGTATGAGTGGCCCTGCGATCAAACCCATTGCCGTGCGTATGGTTTATCAGGTGGCACAGGCTGTAAAGCTTCCCATTCTGGGCATGGGCGGTATTGCTACCGCAGAGGATGCCATCGAGTTTATCCTGGCGGGAGCCAGCGCAGTCAGCGTGGGCGCCATGAATTTCGTAAATCCCTATGCGACAATTGAGGTGATTGACGGAATCGAGGAATACATGCGCAAGTATCAGGTAAAGACCATAAAAGAATTGATTGGCGCGGTACACGAATAAAAACTTTTTCATAATGATACAGACACCTTCATATACATACTATCAGTAGTATGATGTGGAGGTGTTTTTTTGTGGAACAGTTCACCCTAGATGTACCTTTTGAACATATGGATAAACGGACAGAGAGCCAGAGCGTGGTGGAGGAAGCCGTTAATTTACCGGAAAACAAGCCGGACATGGAGGATATTTTATTTTTCCACGGGCAGGTGGTTACAGAGGAAAACAAGCCGGGAACAGATGTGGTCAATGCACGGGGATACTTATGCTATCGGGTATTGTATCGTACCTTGGAGGCGGGTGGCCGCTTAGTGCCTCTGGAGGGAAGAATTCCCCTGGAAGAGCGAATTTATGCAGACGGAATCACGCCCTCCAACCAGGTCACGGTATTTGCCAACCCGGAGGATTTCCGGATTCGAATGGTACATGCCAGAAAACTGAATGTGCGGGCATTGCTTTCCTGGAGGATGGAGGCACCCAAAAGACAGCTGGTTCATTTTCCGACGGATGTACAGGGAGAAGAAAATACAAAAGTTTGCAAGGAAACCTGGAATGTGACAGAGCAGATTTGTGAGAAGAAGGAAACCATCAAAATTGGGGAAGAAATCAAGCTCCCCTCCGAGTATCCCAATATTTTCCAGATTTTGTATTATGATGTGCTGGGGAAGGATTTGGACTGTCGTCCGGGAGAGGGCGCATGTACTGTTTCGGGAGAATACAGTGTGTGGGTGTTGTATGAGGCAGAGAACCATTCCATGAGAGCGTTTGAGACGAAGGTTCCCTACGAGGGGAAGGTGGAGTGTGACGAAGCAGTCAGCGATATGCAGTGCAGCTTGCGGGTAATTTCTCAGGACATTAAGCTACAACCCATGACGGATTCCGACAATGAAGAGAGAATTTTTCGATTGGATGTAAATCTATCCCTGGAAATCAAGGGTTATAAGGAGCGAAAGCTGGATGTGGTAACGGATGTATACAGTACCAAAAACAACACGGAGTGCACCTATCAGGAGGAAAGAATCAATACCTCCAGACAAATGGCAAAAGGGATTGCCAGAACCGCACAGAATATTACAGTCGATGCAGAGGAAAAGCCGATTCAGCACATTTTATGCTATAAAGGATTATTGGTAACCGGGAAGGAAGAGCAAAAAAACGAGGGATTGCTTATACAGGCCGGAGTTTTGGTAACTGTTTTATATACCACCGGCGAGGAAGAAAAACCATACAAAACGATAGAACAGCTGATTCCGCTGGACTATGTTTTGGAAAACGTGGGGGAAGAAGGGGAAAAAGATGGGGTGAGCGGACAGCTTACAGAGCTTTCGGTGGAAAAGGTAACGGAAAAAGAACTGTCCATCCGAGTGGAGGTGTGTTATCGGAAGGAATCGGTATGGGAAGAAAAGAAAATGATTTTGAACCATATAGAAGAGAGCAAAATGGATGCCAAGCAAAGGAAAAGCATGCCGGCAATTGTCATCTATACGGTTGCACCGGGAGATACCTTATGGAAAATCGGAAAGAAATACAAGATTTCCACTGACCGGATTATGGAACGAAATCATATGACTTCCGATGAAATCTATCCCGGTGACCGCCTACTAATTTCAAAGGTATAGCTCGGCAGGAAACCAAGCGACGCCGAAGGCGGCATTTGGTTTCACCCGAGCGTATATGAAACAATTCCGAAAGCAGCGAAGCTGCGACTTACGCCGAAGGAAATCAGACGTTCCCAAGGGGTAGAGTGTTGACGAAAGGAACAGGATTGTATATAATTAAGTACAATCCATGTATACAAAATACATAAAATACAAAAAATGGAAGAAGAGACTTCCAAAAAGAGGAATATCGATGGAGCAATATACCTGTAAAGCATATGCCAAAATCAATCTCAGCCTGGATGTAATCGGACGTTTGGAAAACGGATATCATCTGGTGGACATGGTCATGCAGACCGTGGATATCTATGATGTGTTAACTTTTGAGAAGACAATGGGAGAGATATCCATCCAATCGGATTGCGGTGACATTCCGTTAGATCAGGACAATTTGATTTACAAAGCGATCATAAAAATGCGTGAGCGCTTTGGCTTCGTGGGTGGCGTGAAGGTTTCTGTGGAAAAAAATATCCCGATTGCCGCCGGAATGGCCGGAGGCAGCAGTGATGCTGCAGCAACTTTGCGGGCAATCAATGAATTATTTGAATTGGGTGCTTCGGTAAAGGAATTGCAGGAAATCGGTGTGAAAATCGGTGCGGATGTGCCTTACTGCGTGGAAGGCGGAACTATGCGCGCGGAGGGTATCGGCGAGAAATTGACTGCACTTAAGAGTTGCCCCGGGCTTTGCATTCTTGTGGCGAAGCCGGATATTAATGTGGCCACCAAAGAAGTCTATCAAAGGTTGGATGACTTGTCCGGTTATTCCCACCCGGATGTGGAGGGAATGGTACAGGCCATTGCAAATCAGGATGGAAAGGGACTTGCGGCCAGACTTGGAAATGTACTGGAAGAGGTGACGATTCCCATGCATCCGGTGATTCAAACCATCAAGGATGAAATGCGCCGGATGGGAGCGGTAAATTGCCTGATGAGTGGCAGCGGTCCTACCGTATTTGGCATATTTGAGGAAGAAAAACAGGCGAGAGAAGCGAAGGAAAAGATTGCAGAGAAGAACTTGTCCAAGCAGATTTTTGTAACCTGTCCTTGTGATATATAAACAGACACGAAGTAGCGTTTTTTAAGTTGCAATAAGCGAAACGGCTGAAAGTTCGACCGGATGAACGAAGGGAACCTGTGGAAAGCAAAAGAAAGGAATTGGGTTATGGAGGATTCATTACAAGTACAATTGGATGCATTTTTGCCATTGAGAGATGTGGTCTTTAATACATTGCGTCAGGCGATTCTGACCGGAGAGTTAAAGCCGGGTGAGAGACTGATGGAAATCCATTTGGCCAATCGTCTGGGGGTCAGCAGAACGCCCATACGTGAGGCAATCCGTAAACTGGAGTTGGAAGGTCTCGTGACCATGATTCCCAGACGTGGTGCAGAAGTGGCGCAGATTACGGAAAAGAGCCTTACCGATGTGCTGGAGGTGCGCAGAGCGGTAGATGCTCTTTGTGTGGAATTGGCCTGCGATCGTATTTCCCAGGAAGAACTGGACGAGCTTGGAGAGGCATGTACCGCATTTGAAGCGGCTACCAAAACCGGAGACGTAAAGAAAATTGCACAGGCTGATGTGGCACTTCACGATATCATTATCAAGGCCACCGGAAACACCAAGCTGATTCAGCTGGTGAATAATCTGTCCGAGCAGATGTATCGTTATCGTTTTGAATACATCAAGGATGCTACCCAGCATGAGAAGCTGGTGGAGGAGCACAAAATCATTTATGAGAGTCTGGTTCGTAAGGATAAAGAAACTGCCTGCAATGCGGCAAAGCTTCATATCGACAATCAGAAGCAGACCATTGTAAATCAAATTCGTCTGGAGAAGAAAAAAACAGGCAGACCATAAATCGTTGTATAGGCCGGACGCAGGTGGGCAATACTTCCTTTGAAGAGAGAAAGGAGGTACGTCCATGAGACATACGAAATGGAAAGTCAGAGCCTTGGTCAGCCTGATTGGATTTGGTTTATTCTTTGGATTTTTGTACCCGGAACTTATTTTTTTGCCGAACACCTATCAGGTAACGGATGAAGCGGGAAAGGATATTACGGATCGGATTTCTTCGCAGGAGGTGTTGGATTACCTGCTTCGGGAAAAGCCTTTGAAGGTGAGATATGTAGGAAAAGGATTTGGGAAAAATCAAAGAAGTATTTTCACGCACAGAGATTAATGCCAAATAGAACCAGATTGCGAAATGCGGGGATTTTTATGACAACAGAAGAGAGTTTTTTGCCGGAATGGGTGACCTTGTCCATAACAGGGCCCGATCAGACGGTGCAAAAGATTGAAAAGGCAAAATATGTTTACAAAAACGGGTTTCATTATTTTTTGTACCGGGAAAGCCTGGAGGGACATGAGAATCCGTTTTCCAGCAGAATTAAGATAAAGAATGGTTACATGGAATTACATAGAGGTGGCCAGGTGACCATGAATTTGACGTTTGAAGAACAAAAAAGCCATAGAGCGCAATATGTTGCACCCTATGGCGTTATGACGATGGATATCAATACCCGCAAAGTGGAACTCCAAAAGGTTGGCACCAGGCTTCGGGTAAATGCCATGTATACACTGACAATGAATGAAACGACATTAGAAGAAACCCACTGGTCAATGGTTGCAGAACCGATTACTTAATGGGTTTTGCACCGGCTTTTTCCTGAGCCTTTTCCAAAGCTCTCTTGAAGAAGCCTTTTTTCTTGGCAGGAGCCTGCTCGGTTTTACCGTGAAGTCCCTTTACTTCCAATACGTAAATACCGCTGACTACTGCTTTTACTTCCTTCTTTACAGGGACGCTGTCAAAGATTTTTTCGTCACTGATTAAGGACATTACCTGGGGACCGATTTTGGCTTTGATAATCGGCAATTTGGAATTACGCATCATCTTGGGAGTCTGGTCGATTACCATCTGCGGTAGACCGGATTCTTTTAGTTTCATGCGTTTCTTATCGATAATCAGCATGGAAATAGTTTGTTTGTTTGCCTGAAGCATTTCCTGTTGTTCTGCCTGTTTCTTCTGAGCTTTCTTTCCCAGAAAATACAGAACCACGAAAGCAATTGCGAGAATTGCCAGAATGACCAAAAAGATAATGGTACCTGTTCTCATAATTCTGAACCTCCAAAAATATCTGTTTCAAACGTCTTTTGACGCTCGCAAGGTATATCATACCATAAATCAGTGAAAATAAGCAATAAAACATTTGTAGGAATTTAAGACTTTTTTAAAGTAACTGTGCTATACTGTTAAAGTTATGGAAAGGAGAAAAACATAGGGCAATATTTATGTAAATATTATGAGGGACAATCATTAAAAATACGATGAAAAGAGCAAATCGTCAGACTGTTATCCCCTTTACTTTAGAAAAACCTTTTCAATAGGAGGAAGGTGTGGTAAAATTTTCGTTGATTTACTCGAAGAAATGAAAGGAAACAAAGAATGAAAAAGAAATTATTAACCGGTTTATTATGTATTTCCATGATTGCAATGCTTGGTGCCTGCGGCAAGCAGGAGGATAATCAAAATTCTTCCGAAGCTTCACAGAGTTCTTCACAAAGCACACAGACCAGCGATCAGGAGACGGTTTCCACTCCCAAAATTGCTCTGAAGGATTTCAATGTAGAGGATTATGTAACCCTGGGAGACTATGTTGGAGTTACCGTTACCAAGCAGGAAGTCATTGTTAATGACGAAGATGTAGAGGAATTGGTGAAAGAAATTTATCTGGACAGCTTTACGGAGGATTTTGGAGTAACCGATCGTGCGATTGTGGTAGGAGATACCGCTAATATTGACTATGAGGGAAAGAGAGACGGTGTGGCCTTTAGCGGAGGTACTGCTCAAGGAACCAATTTGACCATCGGCTCCCATACCTTTATTGACGGATTTGAAGAAGGTCTGGTTGGAGTAAAGCCCGGTGAAACCGTTGATTTAAACCTTACCTTCCCGGAGAACTACGGAAACGATCTTGCCGGCGCTGAGGTAGTATTTACGGTAAAAGTCAATTACATTATTCCGGAAGAAATGATGGATGGCCCCATTGCGGCATATGGTATTTCCGGAGTCAGCACCATTGAAAAATTAAAGGAATTTGCATATCAGTATTTGTATGATACGACCAAGACACAGACGGATAGTATGCAGGAGGCGGAGATTATTTCCAACTTCCTTGCAACCTGTGAATTCAAGGAATTCCCGGAGGAGTTGGTTACACAGTACAGAAATACTGCCAGCCAGTCTATTACCGATTATGCTACCTCTTTGGGAGCAACGCCTGATGTGTTTGTACAGTATTATTACGGAATGGATTTTGAAACCTTCCTGACCCAGTACACTACCGAAGCACTTCAGCAGAATATTGCGGCACAGGCGATTGCCAACAAAGAGAATCTGAATATTTCCGATGAGGAATTAGATGAGACCCTTATGGAATATGCTACCTCCAGTGGTTATTCTTCTGTTGAGGAATATATCGGCGTTGCAGACAAAGAGGATTTTAGAGAGTACTTTATGTACGAAAAGGTTGTAACCTATATTTTGGAAAATGCAATCATTGAAGGAGATGATGCGCAGGTCGATGACAGTACGGAAAGATCCGAAAGTGTGGAAGACTCTGCGGAGGGCAGTACAGGAGAAGCAGAAAACACAGAAGCTTCTTCAAGCGAGCAGTAAGAAAAATGGACAAAAAAAGAGCTTAGGCAGCGCCTAGGCTCTTTTCGTTTGGTCTTTATTTTGTAATTACGGTTCCGGTCTTTCCCTTCAGGGCTTCATCGATACTGCCCAAAGAAGTAATCAAAACTTTGCCGGTAGGTACTTTTTCCAAATAGTCAATGGCTGCTTCTATTTTGGGAAGCATATCGCCTGCACCGAAGACGTTTTGCTCAATATAGTCTTTCGCCTGTGCGACGGTCATGGAAGAAATAGGGGTCTGTGTATCCTTGCCGTAGTCCTTGTATACACATTTCACATTGGTGAGAATGAACAATTCATCGGAAGCAAGATCGGAAGCAAGCTTGCCGGCAATAGCATCCTTCTCGATAACAGCGGAAGCACCCTTTAAGGTATGCTTTTGTTCGATAACCGGAATTCCGCCGCCACCGCAGGCAATGACGACCTGGTCGGCATTGGCCAATGCACGAATGGCTTCGATTTCTACAATGTCAATGGGCTTGGGAGCAGCGACAACACGGCGGAAGCCTTTTCCGGGATCTTCCTTTACGTAATTTCCCTTTTTAATTTCGGTTTCGGAGTCTTCCTTGGACATATATCGGCCGATTACTTTTGTGGGCTCGTAGAAGGCTTCATCGTAAGGATCTACGGTAACCTGTGTCAGGATTGTGCTGACAGTCTTGGCGATGCCACGATTTAACAGCTCGGAACGAAGAGCATTTTGAATATCATATCCCACATAACCCTGGCTCATAGCGGAACAGACACACATGGGAGCCGGGGTGTAATCGATGTATACACGACGAAGCTCTGTCATAGCCTTGTGAATCATGCTGACCTGGGGTCCGTTGCTATGGGTAATGGTTAACTGATAATCTGCCTCCAACAAATCTGCAAGTGCCTTTGCGGTAAGACGTACAGCGTCATGCTGCTCTAAGGTTGTGTAACCCAGAGCTTCATGGCCTAATGATACAACTGCTTTCTTTTTGCTCATATGGTCTCCATTCTGCAGGTATTCTGCAAACATATATTTTTGAACCGTAACCTTATTTTTTTACGGTGGAAATTACTTCGTCCAATACCCGGAAATAATCCTCAAAGGTTTTCCGACAGCACATGGGATCGTCGATGATGATGCCTTCTGTTCGCAAACCGATGAGTGAAAAGCCCATCGCCATGCGGTGATCGTCATAGGTATGTACCTTGCACGGTGTGGGGGTGCCGGGATAAATCGTCAGACTGTCCTCGGTGGAGGTGACACGGATTCCCATGCGGGATAATTCTGTTTCGATGGCCAAAATACGGTCGCTTTCCTGGAATCGAATGTGACCGATGCCGGTGATGGTGGTAGGTCCCTTGGCGAAGGGAGCAATGGCAGCCAAAGTAATTGCCTGATCGGAGCAGGCGGACATATCAACGGTGATGCCCTCATAGGTTCCGGAGACGGGAGGATACACACAAATACCTTCCGGTGTTTCGTTGGTGGTGCAACCCATCTTTTCCAAAATGCGAAGAAATTCCACATCTCCCTGAAGGGATTGGAAATGCACATTGGAAACCAGAACGGGAAGATTTAAAAGAGGCGCCATAGCATAAAAATAGCAGGCTGCGGATACGTCCGGTTCAATTTGATAATCTAAGGGCTGATAAGCCTGTCCGGCGGGTACAAAAAATTCATTATCACTTTTTCGAAGAACCGTTACACCGAACTGTTTCATCATGGCGGCGGTCATTTCGATATATGCCATGCCATGACTGCCTTCTGTATAAATGGTAAAGTCTTCTCCTGCCAGGGTAGCACTAATCATCAGTGCGCTGAGGAATTGACTGCTGTGATCAATATTTATGGTAATCTGCTGTTTGCCAAAGCCGTGTCCCTTTAAGGTGAAGGGGAAATAGCCCTCCAGTTCTTCACAGGTAATCTCGCATCCCAGTTCTTTTAGGGAAGAAAGAAGGGGAGCCATGGGGCGCTTTCGCATCTGGGGGGAAGCATCCATGTGATAAATTCCCTCTGCAAGGCCTAAATAGGCGGTGAGAAAACGGGCAGCGGTACCGGCGCTTCCTACATATAAAGAAGCTTTGTTTTTGGGGACCGCACCACCGAAACCTTTTACGGTAATCCGGCGATTTTCTTCGTCCACAGTGGTCTCGAAGCCCAAAGCCTGGATACAGCTCAAAAAGTGTCTGGAGTCATCGCTGAACAATACACCCTTTAAAATTGTTTCTCCATTGGCCAAGGTGGACAAAAGCAGACTGCGATTGGTAATGCTCTTGGATCCGGGAACGGAAGCATGAATTTTGCTTACAGCGTAATCCTTCTGATCGTTATAGATTTTTGAGACGTTGTAAGTAGCAATGGATTCCATGTTTTTTCCTTTCCGTTAAGGGATTTGATGGAAAATAGTTTAGCATATTTTCCGTACCTGCGCAATTCTTACGAAACAGAAAATAAGAAAAAAATTTCAGAAAACAGTTGACAAAGAGTCGTAGTGGGATTATTATCTCCTTAAATCCTATATGATAAGTGGGAATTGAAGGGAAGCAACGAAAGAAAAAACGAAAAACATTATGAAAAGGAGATTGGAAATATGAAGAAGATTTATCAGTCAGCTACCGAATTGATAGGAAAGACCCCTTTGCTGAAGGTGGAAAATTACATGAAGGATGCCCAGGTTACCGATGCGGAAATCCTTGTAAAATTGGAATTGTTTAATCCTGCGGGAAGTACCAAGGATCGTGTCGCATATTCTATGATTATTGATGCGGAACAGAAAGGAATTTTAAAACCCGGGGCTACCATTATTGAGCCTACCAGCGGTAATACCGGCATCGGCCTTGCCAGCGTAGCTGCCGCAAGAGGATATCGTGCTATTTTGACGCTCCCGGAGACCATGAGTGTGGAGAGAAGAACCTTACTTAAGGCTTACGGTGCGGAATTGGTTTTGACCGAAGGCCCCAAGGGTATGAACGGTGCCATTGCAAAGGCAAAAGAGCTGCAGGAGTCCATTGAAGGCTCTATCATCCTTGGTCAGTTTGAAAATGAAGCAAATCCGGCTGCACATTTGGGAACTACCGGTCCGGAAATTTGGGAGGATACCGACGGCGAAGTGGATATTTTCGTGGCAGGTGTAGGTACCGGCGGTACCGTTACCGGTGTGGGTGCTTATTTGAAGGAAAAGAATCCCAATATTAAGGTTGTAGCAGTGGAACCGGTAGACTCACCTGTTCTTTCCGGCGGAAAACCCGGCCCTCACAAGCTTCAGGGTATTGGCGCAGGATTTGTGCCTGCTGTATTGAATACACAGATTTATGACGAAATCATTCAGGTTTCCACCGAAGAAGCTTTCAACACCGGTCGCAAGATTGCAAGAAAAGAGGGCGTTTTGGTAGGTATTACCTCCGGAGCGGCACTTTATGCAGCTACCGTATTGGCTAAGAGACCCGAGAACAAGGGCAAGACCATTGTAGCACTGTTACCGGATTCCGGAGATCGTTACTTATCATCTCCTATGTTTACAGAGGAATAATTTTGGTATACAATATTCTCATGGAACAGGAAATGTGCGTTCGTTGGCGCATGCCGGGAATAATGGGATAAGAGGAACAGTAATGAAGATTTCGACAAAGGGTAGATATGCACTCAGGGTGATGCTGGAGCTGGCACTTCGAAATGATGATTCACCCATGACGGTAAAGGAATTGTCCGAAAAACAGAATCTTTCCGTGAAATATTTGGAACAGATTATCGGAACGTTAAACAAAGCAGGTTATGTAAACAGCCTGCGTGGTGCACAGGGAGGCTATGTGTTGGCGAAGAAGCCTTCGGAATATACGGTTGGCATGATTCTGCGACTGACGGAAGGTAGTCTGGCGCCTGTTGCCTGCGTGGAAGGTAAGGAAAGCTGTGAACGTTCGGAGGCCTGTGATACCTTATTTGTTTGGCAGGAGATTTATGATGCAGTAAATCGTGTGGTGGATTCCATCACATTGGAGGATATTCTGAACCGCTGTAATGCCAGAAACTTTAACCTGAATTATATCATTTAAACATGGAATAATCGGAATAGGTCTGCCTTGTGGGGCAGGCCTTTTTCTTTTGGAAAATTCCGGGAGAGTGGGATTGCAGTTGCAATACATTCACAGATTTTAAACAAAAAAACTGTGAATGTAGGATATTTTCAGATGCTCCAAAAACTGATATAATGGTCCTCGGTATAATGGGGAGATGAAAAAATGAAGAAAAATTATGTAATATCATATATCACCGTGGTGGCAATCCTGCTTATTCTGGCAGGGGCGGGTCTTATGTTTTTCTTTTCGAAACAGCTGGAAAAATACGACCATCCGTTACAGCTAAATGCCTACAATCAGATTGAACTGACAGAAGGGCAGTGGGTTGTCTGCAATGTTGAGAAATACGTAGCCAAGGCGATGACGGAAGGAAATGTGAACAATTGGACGGGAGAGACTGTAACCACAGTTTCCGCACTGGGAAAAGACCAGACATTTTTTTGCATTCCCAACGGAGAGGGCTATGTGATTTTGGCAGTTCGTGAGTTGGAAAATCTGATTAAGCTTCGGGCATTTCGTCAGGGAGAAGGGGAGTCGGTAATCATCCGTGGTCAAGTCCGTAAGGGCGCCGTGATTAATCAGGCCTGGTTTCAGAAAATCAATGGTTTTCCGATTGAGAAGATAGCTGCCGATTACAGCATTTACGAAGAAACCGATTCCATGATTCGATTCTTTTATCAGGTGGGAATCGGGTTACTGGTGCTGGGATGTGTGCTGTTTTTGATGAATCCCAGACTGATTCAATCCTTTGAAACCAGAAAGCCGGAGTTGAATTGCAAGCCTACGGAACTAAACGATGGCTTGGCATTGATGGATTGGGTGAAAATGAACGATGTGGTGCTGATGAGTGAAAAGGAACCCTTGGAGGACCCGGAGGAGTGGAAAAAGGCGGAAAAACCGGGGGATGAAGAGGATTGGAAATACGATGATGATGAAATAATCTAAAAAAGGTCTGTCGAGATTATCGACGGACCTTTTTATTGTTCTGATATTCACATAAAACATTTCGCATTTCCAAGGTATCCAGTAAGGTTTTTCCTTCCGGAGTGAGGCGGTATAATTCGATGGTACCAACGCCTTCGCCACCACCCCATAAGGGACTTTTTCGGTGGACACCCTGAGGAGATTCGTAGTCCAGGTGCATCATGTTGGCTTTTAAGCAATTTACGGAAAGCTTCATCATGGAAGTTTTGTTTTGGGCCATGACGTGCCAAATATAGCGCTTGCCGGTTTCTTTTTTCTGCCATTTTATGCGGGACAGGAAAGAAGGTCGGGCGAAGCTGAATTCAAAATCTTCTCCGGTGTAGGTAAGTTGCATCATAAGCTTCGGCCGGAGAGGGAAGCATAGAAATCTGGGACAACAGCCTTCTAAGGCAAATGCGGAATAGCGAAGCTCCTTGCCGGTGCGTTTGCTGTAAAGATGGCAGGATGCAAGCTGCAGCCAGGGATGGTTGTAATTGCGTCCCCAATGCTTGTCTGCATAACCATAGCTGGTTTCCGGTTCTACGTTGTAAGTCACATCATTTAGCGTGACATGACCGCGAAACTGGGCCTGAATTCCTTCGCCGTGCCAGAAAGTATCCAATGCATTGATCAGAGAAGCGAAAGGACCGGATACCATACCGGTGTGACAGGCAATGGATTTATTGATTTCCAGGTCCCATTCCATATAGCCGGCGTCTGTCATAAATGCAGGGTTCAAAGATTCTTCCGTGCTGACTTCCACAAAACCGCGGATACGACTTTCGCTACACTCCAGATCCTCGATTTTCATGTGGAAGGGATTGTGAGCGACGTGGAAGGAATTGGTGGGATAATAATTATGCAACTGAATCCCCTCGCTTACGGCATTGGGAAAGGCACCTGCTTTTACCATGCAGTAGGAAGGTTTTTTACCCTGCTTTTTGTAGAAAGGAAGCTGACCCAAAATGGGAACATCCTCTCCCAGGGCGGGGTTTATCAGGAAAAACTCCACAAAAAAAACACGTGATTCACCGGTCTGTGGCTGAGTGCCCGTAAAGGAATGCCACCAACGCATATAGCCGTGTTTTGACAAGGGGCCGTGCAGCATATGGGCATTTCTGGCAAGATCAGAGCGGTTCATTCGTGTTTCCTCCAAGTTTAACAACATCTCGTGTTTGATGATTTTATTATACCACAATATGTTGATAATGACAAGTGTGTCAGCATAAGTTTTTCAGCAATTTTTAGCAAGAAATCATTATACGAATAGCAATTTTAAGGTGGCTAAGAAGGAATGCGAATGATACAATATTTTCAAGTATCGTAAGTTGGAGGAATTATGGACAAAAAGAACTTCAGTCAGCCTTTAAAACTTCAGGTTGTTCAGATTGCGGACGATTTTTGGGGTCGTGAGCAGGAACTGGTTCGTACCGAGGTAATTCCCTATCAGTGGGAGGCCTTAAACGACCGTGTGGAAGGTGCCGCTCCCAGTTTTTGCATGCGTAATTTTAAGGTGGCGGGAGAGATGCGTCGCAAGCAGCTTACGCAAAAGAATTATAATCCCCCCAAGTATTCCTTCCGTGGATTTAATGCGCTTCCGGAGGAAGGAAAAGGATTGCAGCCGGATACCTTTTACGGATTTGTGTTCCAGGACAGCGATTTTTCCAAATGGATTGAGGCGGTTGGTTATTCTTTGATTAACTGCCCGGATGAAAAGCTGGAAAAGACGGCGGACGAGGCAATTGAAATTGTCTGTGATGCCCAGGCGGATAACGGCTATTTGGATACATACTATATCATCAACGGTATGGATCGAATTTTTACAAATTTAAAAGATCATCATGAATTATATTGCTTTGGCCATCTGTTAGAGGGAGCAATTTCCTACTATCAGGCTACCGGAAAGGACAGATTGCTCCGTGCGGCTATGAAGTACGGTGATTTTGTGGCAGAGCATTTCGGATACGAAGAAGGAAAGTGCAAGGGATATCCCGGACATGAAATTGCCGAGATGGCACTTGCCAGATTATATGAACTGACCGGAGAGGAACGCTATTTGAATTTGAGCTGTTTCTTTTTGGACATGCGGGGACGACAGCCTTATTACTTCGATTTGGAGGAGGAGTCCAGAAATCAGTACGAGAACAGACCCTACCGGAAACCTGCGCCCGGAGAAAGGCATTTTTATTATCAGGCCAACCGACCGGTACGGGAACTGGAGGAAGCTACCGGCCATGCGGTGCGTGCCGCTTATTTGTACAGTGGCATGGCGGATGTGGCCAGACTTCGTCAGGACGAGGATTTGTGGAAAGCCTGCAAGAGACTGTGGAAAGATATTACCCAGAAAAAAATGTACATTACCGGCGGTATCGGTGCAACCCATATCGGCGAGGCTTTCAGCTTTGATTATGACCTTCCCAACGACACGGCCTATTCGGAGACTTGTGCCGCCATCGGTCTTGTATTCTTCGCCAGAAGGATGCTTCAGATTAAGGCGAAGAGCGAATATGCGGATGTGATGGAACAGGCACTTTATAATACGGTGCTTGCGGGAATGGCGCTGGACGGTAAGAGCTTCTTTTATGTGAATCCCTTGGAGGTGAATCCAAAGGCCGACAAACAGGACGAAAGAAAAGCCCATGTGAAGGCAACCAGACAAAAATGGTTTGGATGCGCCTGCTGTCCTCCCAATATTGCAAGACTTGTCAGCTCCGTAGGGGCTTATGCATATACAGAGAATGCGGATACATTGTTTACCCATCTTTACATCGGAAGTCTGGTGGAAAAGAAATTTGCCACAGGTACGCTGGATTTACAGGTGGACACCGATTATCCCTGGGACGGCCAGGTGGATATCAGTCTGCATTGTGAGAAATCCGTGAAGGGGCAGCTGGCCTTTCGTATTCCCGGTTGGGCAAAGCAGGTGAAGGTGGAAGTGAATTCCAAGAAAACAGGCCATACCTTCAAGGCTTTTGAAATCAAAGAAGGACAGATGACCAAGGAGTTTCCTATGGCGAAGCTCAAGGACGGATACGTTTATCTGTCGGATTCCTGGCAGGATGGTGATTGCATCAGCCTAAGCTTTGAGATGGATGTGGTTTGTTATCGCTCCAATACAAAGGTTACCGAAAACAGCGGAAAGGTAGCGTTTATGCGCGGACCGATTTGTTATTGTCTGGAGGAGATTGATAATGGTGCCAATTTGGCCGATCTTTCGGTGGTACCTACCAGACAGAGCAAAATTCGTGTGAAGAAAAACAAGGACTTCGGACATAACCTTATGGTACTGGAAATTCCCGGCAAACGACTTGTCGCGGACGGGGAGACACAAGCGCTTTATCCGGTATATCGTAAGCCGGTAAAGGAAGACGTAGTTCTAAAATACATTCCCTATTACGCATGGAACAACAGAGGGGAAGGAGAAATGACTGTCTGGGTAAAAGCAGATTGATTTTTCTCGGGAAAGCGAATAAAATGAGAATAGCGCACCAAGTGCGATTCTATTAGATAATTTTTTAAGGAGGAACTTAAATGTTATACATTGGTGTGGATTTAGGTACATCAGCAGTAAAGTTACTTTTGATGGACAGCGAAGGCAAGATTAAGAATATTGTTTCCAAGGAGTATCCTTTGTACTTCCCTCATCCCGGCTGGTCTGAGCAGAAGCCTGAGGATTGGTGGGAGCAGTCTCTTGCAGGTATTAAGGAATTGCTGGATGGATTTGATAAGAGCCAGGTAGCCGGTATCAGCTTTGGCGGCCAGATGCACGGTCTCGTAATCCTGGACAAGGATGATCAGGTAATCAGACCTGCAATTTTGTGGAATGATGGCAGAACCTATGAGGAATGTGATTACTTAAACAACGTAATCGGCAAGGAAAAGCTTTCCCAGTACACTGCAAACATTTCCTTCACCGGATTTACCGCTCCCAAGATTTTATGGGTAAAGAACAAGGAGCCTGAAAACTTCGCAAAGATTGAGAAGATTATGCTTCCCAAGGATTACATTGCATACAAGCTGACCGGTGTACATTGTACCGATGTTTCCGATGCTTCCGGTATGTTGATTTTTGATGTAAAGAATCGTAAGTGGTCTAAGGAAATGTGCGATATCTGCGGTATTACCGAAGACAAGCTTGCTAAGTGCTACGAGAGCTACGAAGCAGTCGGAACTGTATTACCTGCTATCGCAGATGAACTTGGTATCCCTCACAATGTAGTCGTTGCTGCAGGTGCCGGCGATAATGCGGCAGCAGCAGTAGGTACCGGTACCGTTGGCGACAATATGTGTAATATTTCCCTTGGTACTTCCGGAACCATCTTTATCTCTTCCAAGAACTTCGGCGTAGACAAGTTCAATGCATTGCATTCCTTCGCACATGCAGACGGAAAGTATCACTTGATGGGATGTATGCTTAGTGCAGCTTCCTGCAACAAGTGGTGGATGGACGAAATTATTAAGACAAAGGAATACGCAAATGAGCAGAAGGGTATTGAGAAGCTTGGTGAGAACCATGTATACTTCCTTCCTTACCTCATGGGAGAGCGTTCTCCTCACAATAACCCCAATGCAAGAGCTACCTTCATCGGTATGACCATGGATACTACCAGAGAAGATATGACTCAGGCTGTATTGGAAGGTGTAGCATTTGCACTTCGTGATTCTTTGGAGGTTGCAAAGTCTCTCGGCATTAATTTGGAGCGTACCAAGATTTGTGGTGGTGGTGCAAAGAGTCCTCTCTGGAAGAAGATGATTGCAAACATCCTCAACTTAAAGGTAGATGTTATCGAGTCTGAAGAAGGCCCTGCAATGGGTGGTGCTATGTTGGCAGCAGTTGCATGTGGCGAATACAAGTCTGTAGAAGAAATCGCTGCAAAGGTTGTTAAGATTGTGGATACCGTAGAGCCCGATGCAGAACTTGTAAAGAAGTATGATGAGCGCTATGCACAGTTCAAGGAAATCTATCCTGCTTGCAAGCCCTTATATGATATCATTACCAAATAATTATATGCAAAGAAAGGAATAATGAGATGAAGGTTTTATCAGTTAAAGACGCAGCATTCCGTAAGTATGGCCGTATTGTTGATAATGTTGACCTTACCGCTTTATACGCAGCTTTGAAAGAGACTCCTGTTCCGGAAGGTGTTGCTTACGAGCCCAGCGTAGCTTCTTTGGAGGCTACTCCCTGCATGAAGGCACTTTCTGAGTGCACTTACGGTGAGATGCCGATTCAGATCGGATACTGCAATGGTCACAACGTATTATTAAATGCATTGGAGTACCACAGAGATTCCGAGATTAACGTAGCAGCTACCGATGCGATCTTAATGTTGGGCAAATTGGAGGATGTAGAGCCTGACTTTACATATGACACCTCCAAGGTAGAAGCATTCCTTCTTCCTGCCGGTACTGCTGTAGAAGTATTTGCTACCACACTTCACTATGCTCCCTGCAGCGTAGACGGAAAGGCTTTCCAGGTTGGTATCGTACTTCCCAAGGGAACCAACTATCCTTTAGCTACCGCTCACGCAAAAGTAAATGCAGACGGAACCGCTCCCAATGAAGATGCTTTGATTACCGCTACCAATAAGTGGTTAATCGGACATGCAGAGGGTGGTCTTGATGCAGGATCTTTCCTTGGCCTTAAGGGCAAGAACTTGAATGTAACCGAGTAATTCGGTACAGATAAATCCAGAAAATTATTTTTTAACACTTTAAGGAGGATATTCCAAATGAACAATTTACCTCAGGTAAAAATTGGTATTGTTGGTGTTAGCCGTGACTGCTTCCCTGCATCATTGACCATCAACAGAAGAAAAGCTTTAGTAGAAGCTTACACAAAGAAATTCGGTGCTGCAGACATCTATGAGTGTCCTGTAACCATCATCGAGAGCGAAATCCATATGGTAGAAGCTCTTGAGGATATCAAGAAAGCCGGATGTAACGCACTTTGCGTTTACCTTGGAAACTTCGGTCCTGAAATTTCCGAGACCTTACTTGCTAAGCACTTCGATGGACCTTCCATCTTCGTTGCAGCAGCTGAGGAGAGCCAGGGCGACCTTTTGGATGGCCGTGGAGATGCATACTGCGGTATGTTAAATGCAAGCTACAACTTAAAGCTTCGTAATATTAAGGCTTATATCCCAGAGTATCCAGTAGGTACTGCTGAGGAGTGTGCTCAGATGATTAACGAGTTCGTTCCAATTGCAAGAGCAATCATCGGACTTTCAGACTTAAAGATTATTTCATTTGGTCCAAGACCTCTTAACTTCCTTG
>DCGY01000040.1 GCA_002314715.1 Lachnospiraceae bacterium UBA1766
AGAGAAGGTGAAGCAAATGAGCGAAGTACAATATACAATCGAAGAACAGATTGAGCGAATCAATAAAGTAAATAGCAAGTACGAGAATTCTGAAATCCTGATTGCAGGAACGCAACACCGGGAGCATATTCAGCTGATTGAAAAACTTCACGGTGGCGAGAAAGCCCTTTTGGTAAGAGTGTTCGGAAATCCGTGGGATGATAATGCAATCGATGTCAGAAATACCGATGATGAGATGTATGGTCATTTTACCGAGGAAGATTGTGCATTGCTTGCACCCATACTTGAAGATAACAAGCTTATTTTATCGGGAGAGGTCGCAAGGGTCGTTCAGTTGTCAGAGCTTCCGAAAGGCTCCGACAGGCCAAAGGTATATATCAAACTATCATATAAGAAGGCATAACCTATGAATGCAAAGGCAAAGAAAAAAATAGTATCCATATTAAAAGCATTGGTTGTTCCGGTATTGTTTCTTTTGCTTTGGGAGATTGCAGCGAACAACGGATGGATAAAGGTTTCCATCATGTCCAGTCCTTCGCGAATCTACAGCAAAATGGTAACGCTGGTACAAAAGGGAACACTACAAAAGAATATCCTGATCAGTCTGAGACGTGTAATACTCGGATATATCATAGGTTCGTTTGCAGGCATTGCGGTTGGTATTTTGATCGGATTGTTCAAGACGGCAAGTGATTATCTGGAAGTCTTTACCGGAATCCTAAGACCCATTCCCATAATCGCATGGGTGCCGGTACTTATCCTTTGGGTAGGTATAGGCGAGGAAACCAAGGTGCTGTGTATCGCAATCGGTACCTTCTGGCCGGTATTTTTGAATGTGATTGATGGATTGAGAAACGTTGATAACAAGTACATTGAAGTTTCTACGATTTTTATGAAAAAGAAACTTCCCACAATATTTAATGTGATTTTTCCCGCCGCGTTGCCTGCGGTGATTACCGGTTTGAAAATCGCAAGCGGAAATGCCCTGATGGGTGTTATCGGTGCTGAAATGTTTGCGGCTTCTTCGGGAATTGGCTACATGGTTAGTTTCGCAAGAGAAATGAACCAGGCCGATGTAATGCTTGGTGGTGTGTTTATTATAGGCTTCCTGGGATGGCTGCTTAGCATCGTAGTAGGCCGATTGGGAAAAACGCAAAAGAAATGAGAGTGACGGGACATGTCAGATAATATTTTGGAGATTAAGAAACTAAATAAATATTTTGATATAGACGGTCAGCCGGTACAGGTCTTAAAAGATATCGACCTGGAAGTCAAGAGAGGAGAGTTTGTCTGTATTGTCGGTTTCAGCGGCTGCGGAAAGAGTACATTGTTACGTATGATATCCGGCCTTGAAACCATCTCAGACGGCGAAATACTTGTAAATGGCAAGCCGGTAACCGGCCCCGGATTTGAACGCGGAATGATCTTCCAGGAGCCCAGACTTTTCCCTTGGAAGAAGGTCAAAGACAACATCGCATACGGTCTTAGCAACAAAAGGAAGAAAGAACTTGGCAAGGAAAAAACAGCTGAACTGATACAGGAATATGTGAAGCTTGTAAACCTGGAGGGATTTGAAAATGCATATCCCAGGCAGTTGTCGGGAGGTATGCAACAGAGAGTCAGCCTGGCACGAAGCCTTGTATCCGATCCGGATATCCTCCTATTGGATGAGCCCTTTGGAGCGCTGGATGCCATTACGAGAATGAACATGCAGAAAGAAACACTGCGAATATGGAAAGAGGACAAGAAGACCATGATTCTTGTTACTCATGACATAGATGAAGCAATCTACCTGGGACAAAAGGTTGTGGTTCTGGGTCAGAGACCGGGAACCATCAAGAAAGTAATTGACGTAAATTTGTCGAGTCCCCGTCAAAGAACAAGCATTGAATTCTCGGAAATCAGAAGAAAAATATATAAGGAATTCATTGAAGAGGAAGAGATTCCTACAGATTACAGTATTTAAAAAGAGGAGATAAAAAAGATGAAAAAGAGATTATTATTGACAACATTACTTGTAACCGCTGCATTGGGAATTGCAGCATGCGGAAAGACCCAGGGTGGCGAAGATAACCTGAATAAAGCTACCGTAATCAATATCGCTTACAGCGAAACCAATCCGATTGGTAAGGCAATCGACGAAGCAAAGGGCTTTTCGGAAGAAATCTTTAAGGATACCGGCATAAAAGTAAACTGGACAAGCGGTCTTGGAACCGGTTCGGAGACAATTGCCTCCCTTGTAGGCGGAAGCGTTGACATTGCAAACCTTGGTGAGTTTCCGGTAATCACAAGCTACGGAAATGATAAGCAGGAGTTTAAAATTATCGCTTACAACAGATCCGTTGGCGGCGGACGCATTATTGCTTCCGCAGATAGCGGAATTAAAACCGTTGCCGATCTGAAGGGCAAGAAGGTTGGTACTGCGGTAGGAACAGGTAGTCAGCTGTATTTATTACAGGAATTGGAAGCAGCAGGTCTTACCGTTGATGACATCGAACTGGTTAACCTTGGTAATGGCGCATGGGCAGCAGCCTTTGAGGCCGGCGAAATCGATGCGGAAAGTTCCTCCACTACAAGCACGGATAAATTTGTGAACAATGGCTCCGCTGTTGAACTTGCTAAGTCCGGTGCAGAACTGAACCTGATTATCGGAAGCAACGAATTTATCACCAAGAACCCTGATATTGCGGCAAAAGTAGTAAGTCTCTACCAGAAGATTTTTGCATACGTAACAGAAAACCCTGCAGAGGCAGCAGAAATCGTTGCAGCGCAAAGCGGTCAGGATCCGGCTGCAATTACCGCACAGTTTCAGAGACTTGTAAACAAGACCTTCCAGGCTTTTGAGCAGGAAGATTATGACAGACTTCAGGCAGTAAAAGAGTTTGCACTTTCCCTGGAACTTATTGCCAATGACTTTGATGTAAAAACAGTTACAGACTTTACCTATCTTGAGAAGGCAAATAAATAATAGCAAATAGAAGGCAAGCGATATGTCACAGATTGATTTGGAAGAATTATCGAAAAAATTAGATAAATTAGATGCCGTGAACCAGATAAAGAACCTCATGGGCAGATATGAAACATATCATTATACCCGGGCCGAAATCGGCAATACGGCAGACCTGTTTGCACTATGGAGACCTGACTGTGCCGTAGAGGAAGGCGGACATGGCTGTGCACTGGGAACCGAAGCGGTGATTAAGCGTTGGAAAGGTGGCACCCCCGGAGATTTAAGGGCTGCCAGCGCGCTTCATCTGGCCAGTACGCCCTGTATCGAGGTGGCAGGCGACGGAAAGACTGCGAAAGGCACGTTCCTTTCTCTGGGTAACGGAACCGGCATCAAAAACTTAGAAAAGAAAGAAGTACGAGAGAGCTGGTGCATCGGAAAATATGCAATTGACTTCATCAAAAATCCGGAGACCGGCGAGTGGAAAATCTGGCATCTTCATTGGTACAGACTGATTATCAATGACTTCAACAAGGGATTCGTAACCAGCCTGTTCGATGCGGACACAAGGGAAGAAATGTCACAATTACCGGGCAGAGAAGAAACCCAGTTCCACCAGTCTCTTAGCCTTGAAAAGGCAACCCATCCATTCCCTTGGCCTCCCGAACTATATTATGATTATGACGGAGATTTCCGGTGGCAGTATGGCGGTGAGGAGCTTGAGAAAAAGTATGGCGTAGAGTACAAACATTATGAAAAACAGTACAATGTGAATTATCCGAGTGTAATATAAAACGAAAAGAAACTTTCCCTTTATATGGCATGCATGATTTGATATAATCCAGATAACGAGTTTCGTTCAAAGGAGAGGCAAATCACGGTGACCGGAAAAGCATCTGAGCTATTCTTTGAGGAGAATAACTTGGATGCTTTTTTGCGTTCTGCACGGGAAAAGAAAATGTAGTTGATATTCAGAGATTGAGTTCAGAAAAGGTGAAAAATGAACAAACGGTTTTTATGCAGATTTTTCTATGGAATAGCAGGTGCTGCTCTTATAGTAGGTGCCGCATTTCACGGGTATAGGATGCATCCTGAAAATATAGATACATATAAAATTGGCGTCATCATGGGAATTGTAATGATTTCAATATCTGTTGTTTCGCTGGTATGTGGAATAGTGATGAGCATACTGATCAGGAAGAAATAAGCTGTCCGATAAAATGTCGAAGTGCATCAAAAAATGTGGACTGTGGAAGGAAAATAGAGGATAATTAAGACAGAAGAATTTTGCCGGAGGATGCCTATATGTCACGAGGATCAAATCAGAAATTCAAATTCACATATCTTATGAAGATCATGCAGGAGAAGACTGATGATGAGCATAGTATCACCATGCCACAGATTATGGACGCTCTTGAAAAATATGATATTACTGCTGAGAGAAAAAGTATCTATTCGGACCTTCAGGACATGACGGACAAGTTTGGCATCGAGATAATCAAGGAGCAGATTGGAAGGGAAACTTTTTATCATGTTGGTTCCCGTAAGTTTGAGCTTGCAGAGGTTAAGCTTCTTATTGACGCAGTTCAATCCTCAAAGTTCATCACGGAGAGAAAGTCAAGAGAACTGATAAAGAAGATAAAGGAGTTTGTAAGTGACTATCAGGCATCGCAGCTGCAGAGACAGATTTATGTTCATGGCCGAATCAAGACAATGAACGAGACAATCTACTACAGCGTGGATGAGATTCATAACGCAATAGCCTCAAATAAAAAGATTAAGTTCAAGTATTTTAGTTGGCAGGCAGATAAGTCTCAATACATTCTTAATAAGGGTGAGTTTATCACAGTTAGCCCATGGGCACTGACATGGGACGATGAAAATTACTATCTTGTTGCTTACGATGATTATGAGAAGAAGTGCAAACACTACCGGGTAGATAAAATGCTTAAACTTCAAGTTCTTGAGGAGCGACGTGAGGGCGAAGAACAGTTCAAGGACCTCGACATGGCCGCATACTCAAAGTCGACTTTCGGTATGTATGGCGGTGATAAGAAGAGAGTTAAGATTCAGTTCCATAACAAAATGAGCGGAGTCTTCATTGATAGATTTGGCAAAGATGTTACATTTAGACCTTTGGATGAAAAACACAGTGAGTTAAATGTGGATGTCTTTATCAGCCCTCAGTTCTACGGATGGATCTTCGGCCTGGGCAAGGATGTAAAGGTTGTTGGCCCGGATGAGGTTGTGGAAGAGATGAAGCAGAAGGCGGAGGAGTTCCTTCAGAATTTGAAATAGTGGATGTTATATTAGCGGGCAATCGCTTTCAGGTAAAGCTGGAGTGGTTGCCCGTTTTTTAGCTATGGAGAAAGAGGTGGACTTTGTAATGGACAGCTTCTAGAATAGAGTAGAATCAATAAAATGTTTGGAGGAGAATTTGTGAGCAGATTCATTTATTGGCTTAGAAGGAAGAAGAGAATTAAAGAAAAAAGATGTGGTCAGTGCTGCCTAAGTTGTCTATTTTATCGTCAATGTAAGAATGAGATGTGACAGATATTTTAAAAGTATCATAATAGGGGATAATTCAACCAGTTGGAGAAGAATCGCAAATTCTTGATTATTTCTTTTATATTTATGATGATTATTTAAGAACTTTATGATAAAATGTCTAATGAGCTATTGTATCAATTTTAGCAAAACTGTATTAATTAATGTATTTAATGGGACAGTCTGGAAGCACTATAAACTATGTGAAACTATGTGCTTTCGGGCTGTCATTTTTAATGTACACCTTTTGGAGTACTGTATAATCACGAAATACCAAAACGGTAACTCATCAATTTATTATACATTTCAGGAGGTGCTGATATGGCAGAGATTTATTTTACAATAGCGGGTACGAATCATCATCACGGACAGGAATTCATTGAACCTAAGATGGAAGTGAAGCTGGTTAAGGAACCGGATAACGAAGTTGACAAGGAAGCGATTAAGGTGGAGCTTCCTGGTCTTGGACTCATTGGCTATGTGGCGAATAGTCCGTATACAGTTGTTGGAGAAAGCTTCAGCGCAGGTCGTTTATATGACAAGATTGGCGATACAGTGGTAGGTACTGTTCTCTACAAATTGCCTAAGGGCGTTCTTTGCGTACTAAATGCAGAGGATATTATTACCGGAGAGAATGAAGATTAATGCGTGGTATATCTCTTTTTTTGACTTGGTGATTCATATTTTTAATTTATGCCAGTTTCACTGGTGCCCCCTTCCGGATACCAATGCTACGAGTAAAGAATATCATACGCTGTGAGAAAAGATAAAAAACACAAATTTTCACATTTTTTCACAAAAACTATTGCAAATGAAAAAACAGTGTGATATACTTCACATAGTTTCACGAAGTATCACGATATTTCACGAAATGAACAAGCGCTTGAAACTTAAAGAAAAGAGGTAAAGAAAATGAATAAGACAATCAGAAACAGCTTTGAAATTGCTGCATCTATTCGTGCAGTAAATGAGATGCTTCCCGGCTTAAAAGAGACCGAAGTTGTTCCTTACGCTTACAGAATGATGGCTGAGGATATTGTTAAAGGGGAGGTTAATGCTTCAGTATGGGATGATATGTTAAAGATTAGTTTTGATGATAATATGATCGAGTACCCTGAAACCCGAGGAATCTCGATAGATGATTCGGATTTTAAGATCGTAATTGAGAAAAATCCGGATTATCCCGCCGCTTATCTCAATAGAGAGGGGGTAACAAGAGTACCTTTAGCATACGTTACGAGATTGGTTTTATATTATGTGAGACTTAAGCTCACTAAAGAGAATTCCGAAAAAACAGAGAATGATATTGCTACAAACGTAACTAATATCGATGCTGTCGATCTTCTTAGGGCAGTCAACGAAAAGGCGGCCGAACTTATTATTTCTGGGGACCTCAAAAAGGTACTTGAATTTTTGAGGAGGGATTAACGGATGATTTCAATGACAACAAAATATAATTTTGATGCTGCGGTGGATGACGCCAAAAAGCGCATCCAGCTTCTTATCCCTAATGCAGATTGTATTGCTTGGAGGGATTACTCAGATAAAGGATCAGCATGCTATAACCCCCTGGTTTTCTCTAATATATCTGAGATTTATGATGATGCATTTTGGCTCGGCGTAGTGAAGGCTGCTATGCCGCGTGGAAGCAAAAGCCATGAATTGCTTGCACCGAGGGTTGCGTTACAGCTTGGCTGCCGTTGGATAACATACGATTCGCTGATCAAACATATTGCTAGGTTATTCAATGGGTGCGATCTTGATGAGTTTGGGGAAATGATTGCCTTATCACGAGCGGTAAGAGATGGGATGATTAAAAAAGGAATTACTACGATTACATCCTTGTCAGATGCACTCGAATAAGCTTGGCTATGCCGCAGTAAATACTTTTACGACTGCCCGGAAAAATTATTTTTCGGGCAGTTTTTTATATTTTACTTTATATATATTTCCTCCATTGCTATAATTGAAACAGGACTTTTTCTATCGGAGGCATTTCTCGAATGACCACATTAAGAATTGTTATGGCGTTTATACTGGCTGTTATTATGATTATTACAGCGCTGATAGGCTTCTTTTGGTATGTTTTGAAACCGGATTCGGTCCGAGCATTTTGCAGGAAGCATCCGGGTTTTGATTTGCGTGGAAATATGCAGAATGCATCCAATTTAAAAATACGGATAATGGGCATGTTTCTCTTTGTTTTTTCCGGCTTTTTGGCATGGGGATTCATCCTGTTTCTAATGGATATGTTGCATTAGGCCATAAAGCGATAAGGAAGAACAACCAAGGAAAGGATACCGTACATGGGAAACGAAGCAGGCGAATGGATTATATACGGGGTGGATTGGGATGACCCGGAGTGCATCCATACGGTTGATGAAGCAATTGAATATATCGAAAGCGTAGGCTTTTTGCCTCTTTTCAAGAATGATATTCCGGGCTTTTCGCTGGAAGAGCGGACGGTTCCGAAGTACTGGTGGAGCGGGGACAAGGCGAGAGATCCCTGGGAATGGCGTCAGATCATCGCAGAGAGAGGAAATAATCTCTACGGCAAGTTTTTCGGCAAGAAGGCGGGATTTATTACCCGGGAGTGGTTCCCCTATTTCGCCAATTTCCGTCGGGACGGGTATGATTTTGATGCGCTGTACGAGGATGGCAAGGCTTCCATACGGCAGAAGAAAATCATGAATCTTTTCCTGGACAAGATGCCACCTGCGGAGCTGTTTTCCTTCGAGGTCAAGGAGCAGGCCGGCTTTGGAAAGGGTGGCGAGAAGAATTTCGAGGGTACGGTTACCGATCTGGAGATGAAGACTTACCTGTGCGTAAAAAACTTCGACCAAAAGGTAAATAAGAAGGGGGAGAAGTACGGCTGGGCGGTAGCGGTTTACACCATGCCGGAGACAATCTACGGTTATAAGCATGTGACGAAGGCCTACCGGGAAGACCCCATGGATTCGGCGAAGCGTATTGCGGAGCATATGCAGGAGATCTACCCCGTTGCCACACCGACCCAGATCAAAAAGATTATCGGTATCCCTACGGGGAAGCAGACCAACAGATAGAGGCCCCTTGGGGTGATGATTTCAGACGAGGAGGAATCCATGATACACTTTATCGTAAACCATACATCGGCGACCGGAAAAAGCGGACATATCCTGAGGGAAGTAATTGATTCCATGAAGCAAAAGAACGTGGAATATAAGCTTTATAAAACCAAGCACGAAGGCCATGCCACCGAGATTGCTGCCAAACTAAGTGCTCTTCCGGAGGAGAAGGTGACCATCATCGTGGTGGGCGGAGACGGTACCATCAATGAGGTTCTAAATGGCATCACGGACTTTGGGAAGGTTCGTCTGGGCGTGATTCCTTCCGGCTCCGGCAATGATTTTGCCAGAGGCGTGGGCATCGAAAAGGATATTCACAAGCTGGTGAATCAGCTGGTGGAGAATCACCTGGAAGACCGTATCCGAAAGGTGGATTTGGGAAGGGTGACCTATGGGCAGGATACCAGACTGTTCGGCATCAGCTCCGGAGTGGGCATGGATGCCATCGTGTGCAAAAAGGTATCCGAATCCCGGTTAAAGAAGGTGATGAACCTGCTGCACCTGGGACAGCTCAGTTACCTGTTTATGACGGTATATACTTTGTTCTCCATGAAGACTACGGACATTTCGGTAGACTATGGCAGTGAGCAAAAGACCATCGGGAAGGTGATTTTCTTCGTGGCCATGAATCTTCGGACAGAGGGGGGCGGTGTCCCCATGGCTCCGGATGCGAAGCCTCAGGATGGGGTGCTTACCTTTAGCAGCGCAGCCGAGATTCCCAAGTGGCGCACTTTTTTCTGCCTGCCGATTCTGGTGATGGCCAAGCAGAATCACCTGAAGGGCTTCGACAATACGCCTTCCGCAAGTGCTGTCATCGAGACGAAAGAGCCCATGATTCTCCATGCGGACGGGGAATACCTGGGAGAATTTACAAAGCTTCGATTCGAGTGCCTTCCGGGGCTGCTGCAATTGATTCAGTAAGGGTTTTGCCCGTATTTCGGGGCTTTTGCTACGGAAAGTAGCGAAAAAATGTGCAAATGACAACGAATGTTTCTTGTTTGGTAAAGGTTATTTTACTATTCTGTGGGAAAGAAAAACAAAAGCAAAGCATCGGAGGATGAAAAAATGACTTTAGAAGAACAAATCAAACATTACAGAAAACTTGCAGGACTTTCCCAGGAAAAGATGGCAGAAAAGATCGGTGTATCCCGACAGGCCATCACCAAGTGGGAAAACGGAACCGGTATCCCGGATATTTCCAACTTAATGGCAATCGCAGAGCTTTTTCAAATTTCTGTAGATGAATTATTATCAGAGGAAAAGACGGACAAGAAGCAGGGCGATTATTTATATGAAAGCCACACCGAATACGATATCGACGGCAGGAAGAATTTCGATATGAAGCTGGGCGGTGCTTATGCAGTGGCTTTAAGTGCTTATGATGGTGAGAAGATTGTAGTATCCTTATTCTCCAATGTGATAAAGGAAATTAAAGAGGATTATAAGATCAAAATAGATGATATCAAGAACCGTGTAGACGTGGATTTGAATCGCCTCCATAATGCTACGGAAGCTATGGCGAAGGAAGGTTTGGTAGTGAAAATCCGTCTGCCCAAGAAGTATATCGGTAAGATTGAACTGGCTGTAAATGCCAAGAATCTGGAGATCATCGATATCGAAAACGAAGGCATGGAGATTAGCGGCAAAATCGGCAATGTCCTTCTGCAGGGAAATAAAAGTGAAATTGAAATCGATTCCAACCTGGATATGGAGATTGATATTCAATCCCATAGCGGCGCTTTGGAACTCAATCAGGTATCTGCCACTTCCCGCTTAACGGTGCCCGCCGGCTATGATTTCCGTGCAGCACGAAAAGGGATTGCTACCGGTATATATTTCGAAAAGAACGGCAAGAAGACAGAGGACTTCTCCAATGCGGAATCAGACAACTATATCGAACTTAACGGTATGAAGAGCGAGCTTGTGATCGCTTCTAAGGAGGCGTAATCATGAATAAGTATACATATCGTCCGGTTCGGTTTTATCTTATTGTTTTTGGCTGTACCTGGTTTTGGTGGCTGTTTGCGATCCTGTTTAATCAGGGTACCAGCCTGTACCTGGGCATGTTTCTGGGCCTGATATCCCCGGCTGTGGTAGCGGTTATTACAGTCCTTACTTCCAGGAATAAGGCACTGATCAGTGATTTCAAAAAGAAAATCATTGGTTTTTATCGAATCAAACCGAAATATATTGTCTTTGCCGTATTGATTTTCGCTGCAATCGTGGCAGCCTCCATTGGTACTTCCGTGTTGTTTGGCGGAAGTATGGACCAGTTTTCCTTTACAGAGGATTTCTCCTTTTCCATCGGTGGTTCCTCCGCACTTTTGACCATTCTTTTGGCATCCAGCATCGAGGAGCTTGGTTGGAGAGGCTATGGAGAGGATGCGGTCGGTGCATACCACAGCTGGTTCAAGGAATCCATTATCTTTGGCTTCATCTGGTCGGCGTGGCATTTGCCTCTATTCTGGATTAGCGGGACCTATCAGTACGGGCTCAAGGAAATGGGTGCGATTTATGTTATCAACTTCTTAGTCAGCGTGATTCCCCTGGATTTCCTCCAGACCTGGGTTTATGTAAAGAACAACAGAAGTATGCTGGCGACGATTATTTTTCATTTGTTTATCAACATCATGCAGGAAAAGATCAACATGTCTCCCGAGACGAAATGCATCGAAACCATCTTCGTGGTCATTGCTGCAGTTGCGATTATATGGACCAATAAGGAGATGTTTTTCGAGACGAAGCATGTGGGGAATTTGCTGGAAGAAGCTGAAAATAGCACTTGTTCAGATGGGCAATGCAGGAGAAATACAAAGTAATTTAAATAAAAGCTTGAATCACCGGGAAGGTTCGCATCACACGAATGTGATTGATTATGCTATAATGTGGTAAAGTGTATTGTAGTATTTTTGAGGTTAAGTATCCGGTGTGCTTGAGATTATAAATTGATGGGGGGAAATTCAATCATGGTAAACAAATATTTAGAAAAGGTAGCTCCTGAGGGAAGTTATGTTATTGCGAGTGCAAAAAGGTTTTGGAAAGTAGTATTGGCGGCAGGCATCTTGTGGTCAGTATATCTTTGGGCGCAGTGCTTTATATGGGTGTCGCGTGTACCGGGGGATATGCATCGCCCCGGCCTGGTAGTCAATTATTCGGAACAATTCACACATTTGCTGTTGCCCCTCTGGATTCTGGCCATAGTCAGTCTGACCTTTATTTTCCGGAATATGAACTATCGAAAAACCATGAAAAACAGGGCAGAATCATATGTCAGCAGAGGAAAATACACGGATATCTTCGGTATTTCTTTTGTATTGCTGGCAGCTATTCTTTCATATATGGTCCTTCTGTTTGTGGGGAATGGATTATTGTTGGCTATCTATCGTGCCATTTTTCAGTACACCACTTATCAGGAAAATATATGGAGAGTTCTTTTTTAAAAATAAAATCCTTTCGTTTTTCGTAGGCGGAAACCCATTGCCCTCAGGCGGTGGGAGGAGCCTTGTAAATCATAGCCATTACCCCTGACTTTATGCTTGCTTAAATGAACAAAAAGTGTAGAAATAGACAACCTGAAATTTAATCCGTCAGTTGGATGGCACATAAACTTGAAATAATAATGTTTGTAATCAGGAGGCGTATACATGGATAAAGATCCATTTAAGGAGTATATAAAAGAATCTGAACCTACCAAAAGAGACAGGGGGTATGCTTGGCATAC
>DCGY01000031.1 GCA_002314715.1 Lachnospiraceae bacterium UBA1766
ATTCGAAATCAATTGAAAGACTCCAAGGGAAATCTGGCAGGCCTTCTTTTGACTTATCGAGAAGAAGGGGTTTCGGTGGAAGAACTGGCGGACCGGATTCAAACCCTGAGGCAGAACACCGAAAAATATGGGCTTTGCCGGGAAAGTGCCCGGGAAGCCGGAAAGAAATTTGCAATAGAAGATGTGGTAAAGCAGCATCTTTTGATTTATAAAGAAGTGCGGGGAGAGAACCGGTAGCCCGGCTTCGACAGAGGGATTGTGGAAGAATCCGAATTGCAGAAAAGGAAAATACTATGTTTAGAAACATTTACGAATACCGTGAAATGATTCGCAGTTTAATCGCCAGAGATTTAAAGGGAAGATACAAAAACTCTGCCCTTGGTTTCTTGTGGACATTTTTGAATCCGCTGTTTCAGCTGATTATCTATACCGTTGTTTTTTCGGTTATCATACCCATGAACGTGGACAAATACTATATTCACCTGTTTGTGGCCCTGGTGCCCTGGATTTTCTTTTCCGCCTGCATGACCGGCGGTTCCAGAGTCATTATGGACCAGCAGGATATGGTGAAAAAGATTTATTTCCCCAGGGAAATTTTGCCCATTGCCTTTACTACCAGCCAGTTCGTCAATATGCTTTTGACCTTCCTGGTGGTGTTTGCGGTGCTGATTTTCTCCGGACATGGGGTAAGCTTTGTGGCAATTCTGTTCCTGCCCCTGGTATTTCTGGTGCAATATTTGTTCTGCCTGGGAATCGTTATGATTTGCAGCGCCATTACCGTATATTTGCGGGATATGGAGATGATTCTGGGAGTAATCGCCTTTGGCTGGATGTATGCCACACCGGTGATTTATTCCGCAGACCTGGTACCCCAGGAATATCATCGAATTTACTTCTTGGTAAACCCCATGACCCCCATTATCACTGCTTACAGAAGCATCCTGTACTACAAGGAAATTCCGGAAATGGGCTATTTGCTGCAGGCCGGCGTAGTGGGAGTGATTGGAGTGTTGCTGGGAATTGTGATTTTTAAGAAGCTTCAGAGAAGATTTGTGGAGGAATTATAATGTATTCCGAAAATGTGATAGAAGTCCGTAATGTGGCAAAAAAGTTCCGTGTCTATCCGGACCGTGGATATTCCCTAAAGGAACGGGTGCTGTTTGCCAATCGAAATCGATATGAAGATAAACAGGTCATCAAGGACATCAGCTTCGATGTAAGAAGAGGAGAATCTGTTGGTCTGATCGGTCATAACGGCTGCGGTAAGAGTACCATGCTGAAGATGCTGACCAAGATTATGTATCCCGACAGCGGTACCGTGGAAATCGCCGGCAAGGTGTCCAGCCTTTTGGAGCTGGGAGCAGGCTTTCATCCGGATATGACCGGCCGGGAAAATATCTATATCAACGCGTCGATTTTTGGATTAAACCGAAAAGAAATCGATGCCAAAATGAATGATATCATCGAGTTTGCGGAGCTGGGGGATTATATTAACAATCCGGTTCGAACCTATTCCTCCGGTATGTATATGCGTCTGGCCTTTGCGGTAGCCATTAACGTAAATGCGGATGTTTTGATTGTGGATGAAATCCTTGCGGTGGGAGATGTGAACTTCCAGCGCAAGTGTCTGAATAAAATGCGGGAAATCCAAAACAGCGGTACCACTGTGGTGCTGGTATCTCACTCCATGGAGCAGATTATGGATGTGTGTGACCGGGCAGTTTGGATTCAGGACGGCTCCGTGATGGCCGTAGGCGAATGCCAGAAGGTGGTGGAGCAGTACCTTAGTTTCATGGAGCAAAAGGTAAACCATGAGAGAGAAGTAACCGCAGTTACCCGAGAGATTATTAAGGTTGGCTCCATAGCAGATGCCCAAATTCTGGTAAACGGAAAGGCAAACGAAAAGGTGACCTCCAAAACGGACAAGGTTACACTTAAGTTTCGCTATAAGGGTCCCGAGAATACCAAGGTTGTTTTCAATGTGGAGCTGGTGCGACAGGATTTTGTGCTTTGTCACGCCAAAACCTTTGACAACGAAGGCCAAGGATATGATGTTTCCGAGGGAACCATTGCCCTTACCTTTGAGGAATTCCCTTTGTTTGAGGCAGCTTATTTTATGAATTTGAAAATTGTGTCCATTGCTGACGGTGTACGCATTGTGGATGAGGCTCCCGTGGCCACCTTCGAGGTGACCTCCAAGGCCAATTGCGGCGGAATCGTATGGCTGGACAGTTCTATCGAGATTGAGTAGGAAAAGAGAGGAAAAAACGGATGAAGAAGAAAATCGTAGTAACCGGTGCAGCCGGATATATCGGACGTCATGTGGTGAAATATTTGTTGAATCAGGGCCATGAAGTAATCGCTGTGGACTTAAATCACAAGGGAATCGATGAGCGGGCCACCTTCAGCAACGTTCCTATTTTTTCCGGAGACAAGGACATTTATGAAAAGCTTGGATGTCCCGATGTATGTATTCACATGGCATGGAAGGACGGTTTCATCCATAATTCCAAGGAGCATATGGAGCGCATTTCCTATCATGTAGCGTTCTTAAACAACATGATTGACGGCGGTTGCAAGAATATCTCTGTGATGGGTTCCATGCATGAAATCGGCTACTGGGAGGGCAAGATTGACGAGAATACCCCCTGCAATCCCTTAAGCCAGTACGGCATTGCCAAGAATGCCTTAAGACAGTCCCTGCTTTTGTATGCCAAGGACAAAAACGTCAATATTATGTGGCTTCGCGCCTATTATATTTTGGGAGACGATCTGAAGAATGCCTCCGTATTCACCAAGATTTTGCAGGCGGCTGAGGACGGAAAGAAGGAGTTCCCCTTTACCTCCGGCAAGAATCAGTATGACTTTATCACTGTGAAGGAGTTGGCAGCCCAGATCAGTGAGGCCAGTATCCAGGAAAAATATACCGGTATTATCAATGTGTGCAGCGGTGAGCCCGTGGCACTTGGTACCCGTGTGGAGCAGTTTATTAAGGACAAGAATCTGGACATTACCTTAAAGTACGGCGCTTTCCCGGATCGCGCCTACGATTCGCCCATTGTGTATGGTGACAATACCATTATCAAGAAGATTATGGAAGAGAAATAGAAGGAAATATTAGTTCCCGAATTACAGGAGTGAGACAATTACAATGATTTTAGAACAAGGTGTAAATAACAGAGTATTAATCTACTTTTTTTATGACGGACAGGGAATTGTGGACGATTACGTGATCCACAGTCTGAAGGGCTTCCGCCCCTATATCAAAAATATTATTTTTGTATGTAACGGAAAGCTTACCGATTCCGGCAAGGAAAAGGTTACTCCCCATATCGATCAGCTGATTGTGCGTGAAAACGAGGGCTTTGACGGCTGGGCTTATAAGGCCGGTATCGATTCTCTGGGTTGGGAAAAGCTTGGGGAATACGATGAGATGATTATGGCCAACCATACCATTATGGGGCCCATCGATACCTTGGAAGAAATGTTTCGGAGTATGGACGCCCGAGATATTGATTTCTGGGGCATCTCCAAGAACAAAGAGATTGAATACGACTTCACCGGCTGGAGCAAATATCATTATATTCCGGAGCACGTCCAGTCTCACTTCATCGCCGTGCGCAAGAAGATGATTCAGTCCAAGGCCTATCATGAATATTGGGATAAATTCCCCCAGATTTTGAATTATTCCATGGCAGTAGGTTGTCATGAGGCGATTTTTACCAAACATTTCGCGGACCTGGGCTTTACCTGGGATACCCTGTGCGATATCAGCGATATCGAGGATATGTGCGATTATCACCTGTTGAATATGCCGGTAGCTATGCTTAAGAAAGGTTGCCCCTTCTTTAAGAGACGCTCCTTCTTCCATGAGTATGGCATCTTCCTGGAGCAGTCCATCGGTACCTCCAGCATGGAGCTTATGAACTATCTGGAGAAGGAAACCCATTACGACACCAATATGATTTGGGACAATATCCTTCGTACCTGCAACATGGAGGACATTAGCAAGTGTCTCCAGTTAAACTATGTACTTCCCACCAATATGAGCGACGACGCAATTACCGCCGAGATTGGAAAGAAGAAGCGGGTTGCGCTTTTGATTCATGTTTATTTCGAGGATTTGTTTGATGATATGATTCATTACATGTCCAGCATGCCGGAGTATGCGGATGTGTATGTTACTGTCAGCAGCGAAGAAAAGAAGAAAATACTGGAAGAAAAACTGAAGGTATTAAAGGTCAATAAGGTAGAGGTGGTGCTTTGCAATAATCGTGGACGAGATGTAAGTGCCAGTCTGATTATCGGTAAAGACCTGATGGATAAGTATGATTACATCTGTTTCGCCCATGACAAGAAGACCAAGCAGTTAAAGAACGGTCTTTGCGGACAGGGCTTTGCAGACAGATGCTTCAACAATATTTTATACAACAAGCATTTGGTAGCCAATATTTTGCGTACCCTGGAGGAAAATCCCAGACTGGGTATGCTGGGTACTCCCTTCCCCAATCACGGCGAATTTTACCAGCTCTATGGTTGGGAGTGGACCTTAAACTTTGCCAATACTAAGCAGCTGGCAGAGGATTTGGGTATTCATGTCCCTATGGATGAGAAGAAAATGCCCATTACCGCTTACGGCTCCATGTTCTGGTTCCGTACCGATGCCCTTCGTAAGCTTTACGAGAAGGACTGGAAGTATGAGGATTTCCCGGACGAGCCCTTGCCGGTAGATGCTACCATTTCCCATGCCATTGAGCGTGTAAGACCTTTTGTAGCCCAGGGGGCAGGCTATTACAGTGCCTTTGTACAGTCTGATATTTATGCCCGCGTGGAATATACCAATTTGACCCATTATTTGAGAGGCAGCAAGCCCATCGGTCCCATGCAGTATATTCGTGAGTTGGAGGAACGTGTTACCTTCAAGGGCTTTATGAAGCGTATTTTCTACAGACTGTTCCCGTTTGTAGAGCAGAAGTGGGATTTCCAGAAGCCCCTGTAAAACCATTAAAAAGACAGAATGAGAGTGAAATATCCGGATGGAAGAAGCCAAGAAGTGGACAGAGGAACGGATTGCCCAGGTTTTATTTTTAACTGTAGGGGCACTATTTATTACAAAATTACATATTGATAATTCTATGTTCCTACTTTCTTTGGCGTGGCCGGACTATGTTTATTGGGGGATTCGAGGAGCACTACTTTGTGTGATTTTTTATAAAGTCAGCGTAGATAAGCCGTACCGAAGTATTGAATGGCTGGTGACCATTGCGGCCTATTTGATTTTCGGTATCAGCTGGGCACTTAACGGAGGAATGTGGCAGGTAGATGTGCCGATTCTAATGTTGGGAGCAGCTTATATTCCGGCACGAAAAATGCTAAAAGGTCTTTTTTGCATACAGTTATTTAATACACTTATGACTTTTTTTGCCTGTGTTTTTGGAGCTACATCCAACCGGGTGATTCGTGATTTCTCAAATAATGTGATTGGACAAAGCTTTGGCTTTGTGGATCAAACCTCCCTGGCGGCTCATGTTGTTTTTCTGATACTTATGTTATGGGCCTTGTATGCGAATTTTGAGTTGTGGCAGTGTGTCCCAATTGCATTTCTTTTGGGTATTTTCTACCGGATTAGCCTTCGAGAAGCTGATTTGGACCGCTTTTCCAAGGGCGCATACAGTAGAATCCTTCAGAACGAGAACTGGGTTGTGCTGATTACGCTTTTGGTACTTTATGGGTACTTTGGATATAAGATGTATTGCCACAAGCAAAAGAAAATGATTGTTTTTATCATTTGTGTGCTTCTCATGAGCTTTATAGGTGATTATGCAATCAACCCGGTATATAATCCGCTGATTCCGATGATGTTTGCAAAATATCAAAAGAAAGAAAAGCATACGGTATTAAAAAAGAAGGTATTACTGGGATTGGAGATTTCAATCCTTCCTATTTTGGGACTCCTTGTATTCGTCAAACCCATAGCACAATTTGGACGGACTTTATATTATATGTATCCCGAAGTGGATGCATTTAGAAAGGGAATGACCGTAGTCGTTATTTTGGCTGTCCTTCTTTTTGGAGTTGGTGGGCTCGGTTATTTGCTTTTTGCAAATGTGGTAAGGGAACAGAAAAACTGGTATTTGTTATCCGTCCCGGTAGTAGCGATTATTGCGCTGGGAATTCTGTCTTCCGGAATGTATAAGGCAGGAGCACAGCAGTACGAAAGAGATTTGACAATGGAAGAGGAAGTGCTGAATCTCCTGAGTGAGGCGGACTTGGATGCCGCAATCTATATTGAGGATATACCTTATTTGTACCAGCAAAAGATGGAAGATTTTCGAAGCGATGTTTACACCGGAATCGCCGCAAAGGATTTGGAAAATTGTGTTTATCTTGCTAAGAAGGACGGGGAGCAATTGGAACTTTTTGAAGCAGGATACTTTTATCTGGAATTATCGGAACAACATTGTCTTTATACCAATGACCGAGATGCAAGAATATTATTGGTGAATAATGGATATCGTTTAACACCTTATGACAGCTCGGAACTGGAGTATAATTTAGGCATGCCGATCATGTTGAATGGCTTGGAATGGACCGAAGATATGGGAGTGCTTTTGGATGGCCCCAATCACAGTATGTGGAACTGCCCTTGGGAAAATACCTGTTCTTATCAGGGTACCGTGCTGTTGGAAATGACGGTTCGATTAGAAAAAACGGAAACGCCGGAGGCGGTTGCATCTTTCTTTATTACGGATGATCAGGGTGAGATTATTTATGCCAATACAATCCTTGAGGAGGATTTCGAGAGGGTGAATAAATCCGAAGAAGAGCTGGAGGCCCTGGAAGAAAAAAGACGGGAAGAAATGGCAGAATCCGGAGAGGAATTGCCGGAGATTCGAACCTACGACGATATGTTGTATTTGACCCATAAGGTAACAGTGGAGCATGAAACCAAGCAGTTTCATATTGTCCTGGTTGCATCGGAGGGGACGGTTTTGGAAGTGCAGAAAATTACAACGCAAAGATTACGATAAAAGGAAAAAACGAGGAGGTATTTGTTATGCTTGATTGTATGAAAAAGTTACGGACAATCGGTACCAAAATTGCAGTGGCAGTGATGTGTATCACGATGGCAGCCACTCCCATTGTCAGTGAGGCGGCCGGTGCCATCTATCAGGTCAATAATGTAGGGGCACAGAATTACACGAATTGGAACAGATGGCCCAATCCGGTGAAATCCTATTTGGTAAGCGCCAAAGATAACACCCTGATGCGTGTGCAGGCCGGAAGTGATGGAACGGTGGTGGTAGAGTATTACAATGCATATTATCAGCGTACCAACACCATCGTATTGGAGAAGGAGTTGCCTTTATTCGGTGCTTTCTATGAATACGGCGAATATTATTATCTTGTAACCGGTCAGGAGAATCCGGATCAGGACAATAAGAAGGAAGTATACCGCATTACCAAGTATAACAAGAACTGGGAGCGTATGGGTGCAGCCGGCCTTCAAGGCGCCAACACCACTGTCCCCTTCCGTGCAGGTAGCTGTCGACTGGCAGGCGACGGCAAGTATTTAATTGTTCGTACTTGTCATGAAATGTATAAGTCCAGTGACGGATTAAACCATCAGGCCAATGTAACCATTGAGGTGGATACAGAGACCATGCAGGTAACGGATTCTTTTACTTCTGTTATGAATTCCAAGTACGGTTATGTGAGCCATTCCTTCAATCAGTTCGTAGCCGTGGATAACCATCAGATTGTGGCAGTGGACCATGGAGATGCCTATCCCCGATCCGTTGCATTATTAAAATATCCTACAGACGTGACTACAGGTAAATTTCAAACCAGAAGCTGTCAGGTGACTAACGTGCTGAATATTCCCGGTAGCACCGGTGCCAACGATACCGGTGTTATGCTGAATGCCTTCCAGGTGGGACAGACCAACTATATGGTAGCCGGCAGCTCTGTGGTGCAGGATTCCAATAACACCGGCAGAAGCACTTACAACGTCTTCGTACACACCGTAAATAAGTCCACCAATGCAGTAACCGAGCATTGGCTCACCAATTACGCAGAGGGAGAGGCAACCTGCTCCAATCCCCAGATGGTGAAACTGGCCACCAACCTGTACTTAATCCTTTGGACCAGAGTGGAAAACAGCAAGACCATGCTTTATTACACCATGATTAACGAAAATGCGGAGCAGCAAGGCCAGCTTTACTCTGTACAGGGAGCATTATCGGATTGTGTGCCCCTTCTGTACCAGGGAGCAGTGATTTGGTATACGGATGATAATAAGGAATTGACCTTCCATGAGATTAAGCTTGCGTCCATGTCTTATAATCAGGTAACTGCTCAGCCGGACGCTACAGAACTTCGCCCCCAGGATATTCGCTTTGAAAGTGCATCCATTGTGGACCTGGTAGAGGGAAGAGAAGCAATTACCGCCAGAATGCAGGTGGAAACCACCGGCAGAACCAATGTAGAGTATAGCTGGTATGTAGAGCAAAACGGAGGCTGGTCGATGATTTCCGATTGGAAGACAGATGATGCGTCTCTCGTATGGGCTCCTGCTAACGGAGATTATAATGTGCTTTGCAAGGCACGAATCAAAGAGGCCCCCGATACAGAGATCATGGCCACTACTCGTGTAGCTGCCCACAATATGATTAAGGGCAAATGCCAGATGCCTTATACGAATCCGGAAACCGGAGAACCCGGTTACTTAATCGGTGTAGAGTCCTATGAGAATCCAAACCAGGAATATCTGTACGAGATGCTTATCCTGGACTGCACCTTACTGGCAGAAGGAAAAGATGCCTGGATTTATACCACCGGTAAGTTCCCTGTCACACAGGGAAATGCGGGATGGACCATTTGGTCTCCGCAGTACGGCTACTATTGGACCCTGTTCCGGGTATATGACAAGGACGGAAATATGCTGGATGAGGCATGCTATGGCTTCGTGAATGCGTACTAGGGACGGTTTTGGGGCTTCAAGGTTTGTTCCCGTGTGGCCGTGTGTTGACACGGCAAAAATGATATGATAAGGTTTTTCTATGGGCGATGGAGAAGAGACTGATGAAAGGAGGAAAAAAGAATGTCCGAGAATGAATTCTTGCTGGCAATATCTAACCTGATGGATACCAAAATGGATGCACTCGAGAAAATTGTGGATACCAAAATGGATGCACTTGAGAAGCGCATAGATGCCAAAATGGATGCCAGATTTGATGCGTTTGAGAAACGCATGGATGCCAAAATGGATGCCAGATTCGATGCGTTTGAGAAACGCATGGATGCCAAAATGGATGTCAGATTCGATTCCATCGAGAAACGCGTAAAGCGTATAGAAGTAGACCTGATTGAAAACAATATTTTACCCAGACTGAATACCATTGAAGCATGTTATATCAGTACTTATGAACGATACAAGGAAAGTGCGGACCGTATGGATGCCGCGCTGGATGATGTAGCATTGCTAAAGAAAGTAGTCGCCGAGCACTCCCATAGATTGGCGATATAGAAAACGAGTATAGAAGCAGTAAGGCTCTGGCCACTATGGTGGTCGGAGCTTTTTTTGTTCTGGAGATAAGCTAGTTGCAAAGATGGGCTTGGGATGATAAAATTTATAGAATGGGTTATTATGATATGGAGGAGTGAATCACCATGAACATCGTGCTTTTATCCGGCGGATCCGGAAAAAGACTTTGGCCGTTGTCCAATGACATTCGGTCAAAGCAATTTATCAAAATTTTTAAGACTGAAAATAACGAATATGAGTCTATGGTACAACGGGTCTATCGTCAAATCAAATCTGTGGATGCAGATGCGACCATAACCATTGCTACATCGAAAAGTCAGGTATCGGCAATTCATAATCAATTGGGAGAAAATGTAGGAATCTCCATAGAGCCTTGTCGTAGAGATACTTTTCCGGCAATTGCGTTGGCTACTATGTATTTAATAGACGTTCTGAAAGTTGACCCGGAAGAATCGGTAGTGATTTGTCCGGTAGATCCATATGTAGAGGATGACTATTTTGAGGCGTTGAAAGCTTTGTCGCAACAATCCGACAAAGGGGAAGCGAATCTGGTTCTGATGGGTATCGAGCCCACTTATCCAAGTGAAAAGTATGGATATATTATACCTGAGAGCGCTGAGCAAACTTCTTTTGTATCAAATTTTAAGGAGAAACCTACGGAAGAAGTGGCAAAGGAATATATTAAGCAGGGGGCTCTTTGGAACGGAGGTGTTTTCGCTTATAAATTAAAATACATGTTACAAAAGGCGCATGAATTAATTGATTTTGTTGATTATCAGGATTTGTTTCAAAAGTATGATTCCTTGACCAAGATTTCGTTTGATTATGCGGTTGTGGAGAAAGAGGATAGAATTCAGGTGCAACGTTTTCACGGTATGTGGAAGGACCTGGGCACCTGGAATACTCTAACCGAGGCCATGGAGGAATCCATTGTTGGAAAAGGCGTAGCAAATGATACTTGCGAGGGAGTGCATATTCTAAACGAATTGGATGTGCCGGTATTGGCCATGGGACTTCGGGATGTGGTCATTTCTGCTTCGCCGGAGGGCATCCTGGTGTCTGACAAGGAGCAAAGCTCTTATATCAAACCCTATGTAGACCGGTTTGAACAGCAGGTCATGTTCGCGGAGAAATCCTGGGGAAGCTATCGGGTTATGGATGTGGAAAACGAAAGCCTGACCATCAAGGTAACCCTAAATCCCGGACATTGTATGAATTACCATAGCCATCAAAACCGTGATGAGGTTTGGGTGGTACTTAGCGGTACCGGAGAAGCCATCGTAGACGGTTGGAAGCGTGAAATCCGGGCCGGAGATGTAGTGCAGATGCCACGGGAAAGCAAACATACGGTGATTGCGAAGACGGAGCTGAAGCTTATTGAAGTACAGCTGGGAGAGGCAATTACCGTGGAAGATAAAGTGAAACACGAAGTAGAATAAGCTACGGAATATGAAAGGGAATCAATGAGTAAAAGAGCATTAATCACCGGAGTAACCGGACAGGACGGTTCTTATTTGGCAGAGTTTTTATTGGAGAAGGGCTATGAGGTGTATGGTATGATTCGCCGCTCCTCTGTAGATTATAGAGAGCGTATTGCACATTTGGAAGGGACTCCTAATTTTCATCTTCGCTATGGCGATTTGGGAGATTCCATCAGCTTGGTTAAGATTATTGCGGAAATCAAGCCGGATGAAATCTACAATTTGGCTGCGCAGAGCCATGTACAGGTTTCTTTCGATGTACCGGAGTATACTGCGGATGTGGTAGCCACCGGGGTGCTTCGTATCCTGGAGGCAGTTCGAGTATGTGGATTAGAGAAGACCTGCCGTATTTATCAGGCTTCCACCTCAGAACTTTATGGCAAGGTGGAAGAGGTGCCACAGAATGAGAATACGCCGTTCCATCCCTACAGTCCTTATGCGGTTGCGAAGCAGTATGGATATTGGATTGTCAGAGAGTATCGGGAAGCCTATGGGATGTTCTGCTGCTCCGGGATTTTGTTTAATCATGAATCGGAGAGACGCGGAGAGACCTTCGTAACCCGTAAGATTACGCTGGCAGCAGCGCGTATTGCCCAAGGCAAGCAGGAGAAACTATACCTTGGGAATCTGGATTCCCTTCGTGACTGGGGATATGCCAAGGATTATGTGGAATGCATGTGGTTGATTCTACAGAATGATAAACCAGAGGATTTTGTCATAGCTACCGGTGTACAGCATTCTGTGAGAGAGTTTGCCACTTTAGCCTTCCGACATGCCGGAATCGAGATAGAATGGCAGGGAGAAGGGATTGACGAGAAGGGAATCAATCGAGCTACCGGGAAGGTGATTGTGGAGGTAAGTCCGGACTTCTATCGCCCTACCGATGTAGTCAACCTATGGGGAGATCCTACCAAGGCGAAAACAGAGCTTGGTTGGAATCCCACCAAGACCAGCTTCGAGGAATTAGTAGCGCTGATGACAAAGCATGATATGGAGAAGGTGGCGGTGGAGCGCTCCGAAGAGCACATTCGTATGAACCTGGCGGAATATCTGGAAAAGGGCGTTGTAAAGTAGGAGCGAAAACAATGATGGACAAAAATGCGAAAATCTATGTAGCCGGTCACCGAGGCATGGTAGGATCCGCTATCGTGCGAGAACTGGAGAGACAGGGATATACAAATATCATTACCAGGGGCCACAAGGAACTGGATTTGACCAGGCAGGATGCGGTAGAAGCGTTCTTTGCGGCAGAGAAGCCGGAATATGTTTTCCTGGCAGCAGCCAAGGTAGGCGGTATCATCGCTAACCAGTCTGCTCTGGCCGATTTCATGTACGACAATATGATCCTGGAGATGAACGTGATTCATTCCGCCTGGAAGAACGGATGCAAGAAACTGGAATTCCTGGGAAGCTCCTGTATCTATCCCAGAATGGCTCCTCAGCCTATGCCGGAGAGCTGTCTGTTGACCTCCGAATTGGAGAAAACCAACGAGGCCTATGCACTGGCGAAGATTTCGGGACTCAAGTATTGTGAGTTTCTGAACAAGCAGTATGGTACGGACTATATTTCTGTGATGCCTACCAACCTGTATGGACCCAATGACAATTATCATCCTACCCATTCCCATGTATTGCCGGCGCTGATTCGTCGCTTCCATGAGGCGAAGGAGGCAGGACTTAGCGAAGTGACCTGTTGGGGAGATGGATCGCCCTTGAGAGAGTTTCTCTACGTGGATGATTTGGCAAACCTTTGCGTATTCCTCATGAACAATTACAGCGGAGATGAGACGGTGAATGCCGGTACCGGCAAGGAACTTAGCATCAAGGAATTAACCGAACTGGTAGCCAAAGTAGTAGGCTTTACCGGTGAAATTAAATGGGATACTACCAAGCCCAACGGCACTCCCAGAAAGCTTCTGGATGTAAGCAAGGCAGAAGCTTTGGGATGGAAGTACATGACGGAACTGGAAGATGGAATTCGACTTAGCTATGAGGATTTCTTGAACAATCCTATGCGGGCGGAGAGATAGGGAAAGCCATGAGAGATAGGGGACGGTTCTTTTGGTGCCAAGGTTTGTCCCTTGTGGCCGTGTGTTTTCGGGTCGAATGTATAATTTGAATTATGCTTTGGTAATTGCAAAGATGCTTTGGAAATGATACACTTATTTCGATAGCATCTTTTCTTTTTGCGCTTTTTGGCGTGTCTAAATCACATCTATTTTTCTATAAAAGGAATCCATGCTTTCAAAAATCACATCTATAGCGGGAGACCTTTGTATACCGAGATAGGAAGCTTTTTGGCTTCTATCGTTTATCATAAGGAGGTTCTCTTCGCACGAAAGGAGAATCTCATGAGCAGAGAGTATAAGAGCGACACGTTTTCCATGCTAATGGAAGACAAAAACAATGCATTGGAGGTTTACAATGCATTAAACGGATCTCATTACACGGATCCGGAGGAGGTAGAAATTGTCCGTTTGGAGAAGGGGGTATCCCTGTCCATCCGAAATGATGCCTCTTTCATTATTGATATGAATATCAGCTTCTATGAACATCAGGCCAGTTATAACCCAAATATGCCGCTTCGGAGCTTGATTTACTACGCAAATTCTTTGGATGACTGGATAAAAAAGCATGAAAAGGATCTTTTCGGCAGTAAGGTCATCCAACTTCCGATGCCGCATTTTGTCGTATTTTACAATGGGGTGATGAAACGACCGGAGTATGAAGAGATGAAGCTTTCGGATAGTTTCTGTCATGCCACAGATAAACCGGAGATTGAGCTGATTTGTAAGGTGTATAACATCAATCCGCCGCATAATCAACAGTTGCGAGAACGGTCCAGCGTATTGGAGGGCTATTCCTACTTCGTAGAATTGGTTCGTAAAAATCAGCAGCGAATGAAGCTGGAGGAAGCTGTGGATTGTGCGATTGAGGATTGCATACAAAATAAAGTTTTGGCCGATTTCTTTGCACAGCGGGGAGAGGAGATTAGAAAAGTGACACATTTGGATTTTACTTTTGAACAACGGGAAAAACTGATACGAAAGGAAGCACTTGAAGAGGGCCTATTATTGGGTAAACAAGAGGGTCTTCTACTGGGCCAGCAACAGGGCATACAACAGGGCCAGCAGCAAGGTTACAGTCAAGCCCGCCTGGAGCAAATCCGCAAGATGATAAGCAAAGGCTATACTGAGGACCAGATTTTGGAGCTTGATTTCACAGCAGACGAAATCAAAGCAGCCAAGAAACAAGCATAGCGGGGAAAAACCAAAGGAACCGTCCCCGAGAAAGTGAGAAATAAATGAAACCAAAAGAATTCATTTTTTGCATACTGGAATACATCACCCTATATATCATATCCTTCGCCATCTTCGTAGGCCTAATGCATACAGGCCTGATGCGAGGCATGCAGGTCTTAATGTACCGTGGAATGGTGATGATTCTCCTGGCGGGAATCCTGGCTGCGGTCCTGATGGCAATACAGAAGAAGGTACTGCACATCTCCTGGTTAAATGCCAAGGATTACCTGGTAATCTTCATCATCAGTTGCTGTGTAAACACGGTGTTTTTTGTCGTGGTACCCGTAACGGTGGAACGCTCCGTCTCCGTATTTATGCTTAGCTATATGGAACAGAACCCCGGAGATTATACCACCGCGGATGTAGAGGATATCTTCATCGAGAAATATGTGCGGGAGTATGGGGCCTTCGAGAAACGCTTCCAGGAACAGCTGGTAACCGGCAGTATCGAAGAGCAGGAGAATGGCGCCTATCAGCTGACCGAGCGAGGAGAAATGATTGTCAAGATGTTCCGCTTCATCGCCGGAATGTTTGATACCGACCGGAAACTGGTTTATCCCAACAACTAGAAGCCAAAAGAACCACCCACCTGTCCATAGGTGCAAAATAGCAATATTGGAAAAGTATTCCGCTATATATGGGGTTGATTTATATATAGATATACATTATAATGATTGCACGTGTAAGTATTTGTTTCGCAGGACAATGTCGATATTTACAAAGGAATCAAACATATGAAAACTTATAATAAAAAACATAAGGTCGTCGAGGTGTATGGCGCGCTGTTAGTGGATCTGTTTTGTATCGCGGTGTCCTTCATCGCAGCGTACCAGATGCGACTGAAGCTTCCCTTCGGAGTGCATATCAATAGTACCGAAGCAGGCTCGCAGATTTTCGCAGTGTGCATCGCTGGTTGCGTAATATACAATCTGATGGCCAACCGTTACCATCACTTCTTCCAGAGAGGGATGTTTGATGAGGCGGTAGAGGTAATCAAGTACAATATATTCCTCTTCGTAGCAGCTAGTGCATGTGTATATCTGTTCCGACTGGAGGGAGATTTTTCCCGACTGATGCTAGGATATTTCACTGTAGTAAATACCATCGCAGCGTATCTATGCCGCAGCATCTTCAAGGGTTTCATCCGCAAGCATTACCGTACCAGCAAGGGTAGCGATAAGGTGCTGATTATGACCTCCAGTGATGAGCTCCCTACCGTCCAGGAGCATATCTGTGAGGACAAGGGCTGGAGTTATGAGATTATCGGCTACGTCATCACCGACAAGGACATGACCGGCCAGAAAATCGACAATATCCCGGTAGTAGCCAATGCAGACAATGTGATCGATGTGGCACGTCAAATGCCGATCGATATCTTGTTCTTGCATTGCCCCGGTGAGAAGAAGGAAAACCTGGAGCTATGGGTGCAGTCCTTTATGGTAATGGGTGTACGGTGTTATAACAGCGTACAGCGTTTTAGTATCGAGACCCCTTTTATTGGTACCAATAATTTCGCAGATTTCCCGGTGCTTTTCTATGCTATGAACGAAATCGATTATCGTCGCCGCATCGTGAAGCGTCTGATGGATATCGTGGGCGGTATGTTTGGACTAATTGGAACCGCAATTCTCACTCCCTTTATCGCACTGGCAATCAAGATCGATTCCCCCGGTCCGGTATTCTTCGCTCAGCCTCGAATCGGCAAGAATGGTCGAAGATTCAAGATTTATAAATTCCGCAGCATGTATATCGATGCAGAGGAACGGAAGAAGGAACTGATGGCCCAGAATGAAATGAGTGGCCTCATGTTTAAGATGGAGAAGGATCCCCGTATCACCAAGGTAGGCGATTTCATCCGAAAGACCAGTATTGATGAACTGCCCCAGTTTTGGAATGTAGTAAAGGGTGATATGAGTCTGGTAGGTACCAGACCACCGACAGTAGATGAGTTTGAGCGGTACAATATTTACTATCGTAGAAGACTAAGTATCACGCCGGGACTTACCGGTATGTGGCAGGTAAGTGGTCGAAGCGATATCAAGGATTTCGATGAGGTAGTAAAACTTGATTTGCAATATATTGATAATTGGTCACTGAGAAAAGATGTTAAGATTATTTTTCAGACAATAGGGGTTGTGTTATTCCGTAAGGGATCGAGATAAGGCGAATGATTTGAGATAAGAACTCCGATAAGTCTAAGGACTTATTGGAGTTTTCTCTGTATAATAACAGCAGAGTAATTTGGTGATGTGGGAAAGGAGTTATTCTTTCAATGACAAAGGGAATGATATTAATTTTGGCAATATCTGTTTAAGAGTTCTGGAATATTTTCATAGCGGTGTTATTATTTGTCTGAGATTAAAAGTTATCTAAGTTTGTTTTAGCCTAGGAAACTGGGGTTGAATAATCTATATAGAAAGTTTATAATATAAGAGTTAATGTGCGTAGATAGACAGATTGCCAATTAAAATGGAAGAATGATATGAACCTTCATTTGCATATAACTAATCAAAAAGTAAAAAATTACATTGAAGTAATCTACCTAACACTTTTGTCTGTTTATATTTTTGTTGGGTCTATGAATACAACAATGTTTGAAATTGAATTTCCCTATGCTATATATTGGATTATTAGGGTAGGTGTGCTTTGTATCAACTTAGCGAAAATAGGCTTTCTAGGTAGAAGACGAAACTTCCAATGGATTGCGGCAGGTATTGTATCTGCTCTTTTTGGCATGGTTTGGGTTCATACCGGTTATGATCAAATACTGGATTTGGGGCTTTTCATGGTAGGTGCATATGGAATAGATTATCGTAAAATTCTTAAAGTGTGTTTTTGGATAGGTGTCTATGTTTTAATAGCTGCAGTGATTGGAAGCTTTGTAGGACTAGCCAGGGATTTGGTACCAAGTGTTTGGCGCAATGGCGCTGAAATGATTCGACATAGCTATGGAATTATTTATCCGACTGACTTTGCTGCTCATGTTTTTTTCTTATTGTTGATAGGTTGGGTGGTGTATGGTAGAGAACACGCTTTGCTGTTCATATTTTTTTGTGTGGGAGGCGTATATTTAGTTTATTCGCGAAGCGGAGCTAGAAATAGCGCAGCGCAAATAGGTTTGTTATTCATTGTTAGCATTTACCTTATAACTACAGAACGAATTTCAGCGAAGTGGATATCTCAATTGGATTATGTAATAATCGGAATTATTCCTATGCTGGCAGTGTGTAGTTTGCTGATGAGTTGGAAGTTTGATGTAAATAATTCGTCAATGGTTTGGTTAGATGAAATTTTGTCTAATCGAATAGGACTTGGGAATAAAGCTCTCCAACGGTATGGAATAAGATGGTTTGGACAATTCTTTACTATGCAAGGTGCAGGAGGGGTTGATGAATTTCATTGGATTTATGGATATGATTTTGTGGATTCTTCTTTTGTGCTAATTCTTTTGCAGTATGGTGCTCTTGTATGGTTTAGTATATTGTTATTGACTAGTGTAGGCGTTTACGTGGCATTGCAAGAGGGTCAGCGATATCTTGCGTACAGCTTGGTAATGGCAGGCACTCATAGTGTTATGGAACATCATTACATGGATATGGTATATAATGGCTTGTTCTTGGTTTTATTCGCTGAAATATCAAAAGAGAGAGTTGGTGAGGGGGTATCCGTTTGTAAACGGTGGATAGGATATGGTGCTTTTGTTTGTAGTGTGCTATTGTTGGGCCTAACAGAATGGGTTTACTCCCTTCGAACTTGTATTGCAAAGTGCGAGCAAATAGAAAGTTTTTTGGTAATCTTTTTTTATCTGGTGTTCATAGGGATTGTTTTGGGAAGTGGCTTATGGATTTATCAAATTACTAAAAGATCAAAAGGTACGGAGCATTGGAAATTGATAATTCCTACAGGAATGATATTGCTCCTTTTTTGGCTACTTAAGATATTTGCAAAAACTCCCACTGAAGTAGTTGATACCGCTATAGAAGATGAACGATTAGTATTGGAGAGTATGTTAGAAATTGATGAGTTAGAGGGAGTTTATGTAGATGATTATACGGAAATTTATCAAGGGATATTTCCTCGGCTTGCTCGTTCGGTATATATGGGAAACGCAATGGCTGATTGGGAAAACCCGAGAGTTCTTGTGACCAGTTCGGCGAGCGAGAGAAGGCAACTTGAAAGATATGGATATCTTTATACACAGATTTCAAAAATTCACGGGTTGTATACAAATAGTGATACGGCAATAAATCGATTAAGAGAGTTAGGATATACGGTGGGAAGTTATCAAACAAGACAATATTTGGATTTCTCAAGACAGAAATTGCCTTGCGATACAGAAGGTTTGCTTACTATGCATTCTTGCGGTACTACAGACATCTACTTAGACATTGGTGAATGGTATGTAGGTACACGAAGACTAGAAATAAAAGCTGAAATATTAAATGATTTAGAGAATGCAACAGTTACTGTGGAAGTTTGGGCTATTCACCGGACGTGTAAGCTAGCTGAATATGAAGTGACAAAAGAGGAGTTGGTTTCTCAAAGAGGTGGGAAAGTTACGTTGGACATTGAACTGTGGTTTGATAGTGCAGATACGGAAGTTCGAATTGTTCTTGATGGTAATGCAGAGTTAAGGATATCTGAGATTAGTTGGTATCGGTTAGATTAGTCGTTCAGTATTCGGATGAAAAGGGGTATTTACGGAAGAAGGGAGTAGTTTATATGCTATCGGCGTTAATTATGGCGGGTGGTCGAGGAACGAGATTCTGGCCTGCATCAACAGAGGAAAAGCCTAAGCAATTTTTGTCACTAACTTGTGAAAATACAATGATTCAGGAAACGGTTAGACGATTACTTCCTTTAATAGACATCAAACATATATTTATTTGTACTGGTGTCAGATATAGGACGCTTTGTTTAGAACAACTCCCTGATTTGCCAGAAAAAAATATTATTGTAGAACCTGTTGGAAGAAATACCGCGCCATGTATTCTTCTTTCAACACTATATATAGACCAAGTCTACCCTGGTTCTAATATAGTTGTTCTTCCTTCAGATGCTATGGTATGCGATGAATCAGAGCAGTTAGCAGTTTTTAGGGATGCCAATGATTATATAAATGGGAAAAAGGGCATTATCACAGTCGGTATAACGCCTGATAGACCAGAGACGGGGTATGGCTATATTAAATTCACAGACAAAAGTGAATTATCTGGTAAACATGATGTGAAAGTGGTAGATAGTTTTAAAGAAAAGCCTGATTGTAGAACGGCAAATAAATATATAGAAGATGGTCACTACCTATGGAATGCAGGAATTTTTATGTTTAGTACTGACTTTATGAAATCTCAGTATGAATTATATGCAAAAGATACTTTTGACATTTTGACATCACTTCCTAAGATTGATGAACCTACGTATTTGTCGGAATTGGGAATGAAATATGAAATGTGTGAACCTATTTCTGTTGATTTCGCAATTATGGAGAAAACAGATAAACTTTTTGTTATCCCGGCTAATTTGGGGTGGGATGATGTTGGATCATGGCAAGCTTTGAGAAGATATCTTAAACAAGATAATGCTGGTAATATAATAAAAGGTAATGTTGTTATCAATAATTCACGCAATAATACTATTTTTGCGACAACAAAACCGGTTATTCTTATGGATATCGATAATCTATTCGTTATTGAAACCGAAGAAAGAATTGTTGTAGGAAAAAAAGAATCGTTGATAAACGTCCATGAGTTAGGAAAAAAGTAACGTAGTATTAATGAAAAAAGGAGATTTGATGAAGTTTTTAGATGATACTTTGAATCAAAACTACAACATGAAAAGAATTTTACATATTTCAAAATATTATTATCCTTTTAGAGGTGGTACTGAACAAATAGCCCAGGATTGCGTAAACGCATTTGGAGAGGATTTTGCACAACAAGTGATTTGCTTTAACCATGAAAATGGAAATAAAGAGGATTATGTTGAGGGGATAAAAATTATCAGATGTGGATGTTTTGCGAAGATTGCATCACAGTCACTATCGTTATCTTATGAAAAAAAATTGCGAAATGTTATGAAAGATTTTAAACCCGATGTGGTTGTTTTTCATTATCCCAATCCTTTTGTTGCTTCTATTTTGCTTCGAGTGATACCAGAATCATGTAGTTTAGTTATCTATTGGCATCTGGATATTGTAAAGCAAAAAATACTAGGAAAATTGTTTTGGGGTCAAAATAGAAAACTTATTAGAAGAGCTAATCAAATAATTGCAACTAGTCCAAATTATGTTGAGGGCAGTGCTTGGCTGTTGAAGGCAAAGGATAAGTGTATTGTGGTGCCCAATTGTATTAATGAAGAGAGATTGCAAGAAACTCAAGAATCAAAAACATTGGCACAGAGAATTAAAACAAATAATGAGGGTAAGATTATTTGTTTAGCAGTTGGCAGACATACAGAATATAAAGGGTTCAAGTACTTGATTCAAGCAAGCAAATTACTGGACGATAGATTTCGGATTTTTATCATTGGAAAGGGTGAATTAGCTGAGGAACTGAAAAAAGAATCAGAAGGAGATAGTAAGATTTGTTTCCTTGGAGTTGTTTCTGACGATGAGTTGAAAGCCTATCTTTCTGCGATGGATATATACTGTTTTCCATCAATAACAAAGAATGAAGCTTTTGGTTTAGCTTTGGCAGAAGGTATGTATTTTGGAAAGCCGGCAGTTACATTTAATATTCCAGGTTCAGGCGTTAATTATGTAAGTGTCCATGGTATAACAGGCATTGAAGTTGAGAATAGGAATGTCGAAAAGTATGCAGATGCGTTGGTATTATTGGCTGATAATGCTGAGTTAAGGAATGATTATGGAGAGGCTGGGAAAAGGAGAGTTGTTGAAAATTTCTTAAATAGCCAATTTAGAGAAAATATAAGGAATAGAATTACATGCATATAGCAATAATAGCAAATAATTACGGTGAAAATTACGATGGTATAGGCGCGTTTTCAAAAGTAGTGACCTCTTTGTTTACGGATAAAGTTACTTTTGATGTTTTTACGTCCAAATGTAACGAAAAAGAGTCAAAGGTAAAGCGTATTACAACATTAGGAATGACTAGATTGATAATAATGTGTACAAAACGTATAAGTGACTATAAAGCAATTTTGCTAGAATATCCGTTTGTGGAGTGGAATCCTCTTATAATTTTTGCTTTTAGTCGTCTTGCAAAAGAAGCGAAGCTTAAAAATATTAAATTGTATTTATCAATACATGAATATGCTAGGGTAAATAAATTAAGACAGATGGTTATACGGAGCCTTGTCCGAAAAAGTGATTTGGTATTCGTTTCGAATACACAAATGAAACATGATCTTCAGCCTATTAATTCAAGAATAGTTCTTCGTGGTATTCCGACAAACATTTATGGAGAAGCCACCAAAAAAAGTGTCGATTCCTTGCGTAAATATGTTTTTTTTGGACTTATAAATGGAACTAAGGCATTTGAAGAAATGCTTGAGGGATGGGATAGGTTTAACACAGATGGAACTAATATATTGTATGTTTTGTCTAGTTCTAATTTAACTGGAATAGAGAGGCATAAAGAAGTGATTTATATCAAAAACGCTGATAACAGTACTATTTTTAAATATATGAATGGAAGCATGTTTTCGCTGTTGCCAATTAAACCATTGATAGATGAAAAAAATGCTACTTTTAAAACAGGGGCAATAGCTGGTTGCATTTGTATTGGAAAGTTTTGTGATTCGTATAAAAATGAGGATTTTATTCTTAATATGCAAAACTATACTTCTGAAGATTTCTATCGAGTATTATGTGATTCAAAAAAAATAGAATATAAGAAGGCTTGTGAAATGAGTGAGAAGTCATTGCTTTTTGGTGAAGCATTCAATCCGCGTCATATTGCAAGAATTATCGAGAATGTTATTTTGGAAGGGAATGTTATTGTATGAACATAGGAATAGATGCTAGATCATTGGTCGAAAAAAAAGTGGGATTTGGATATTTTTTGACGAATATGTTAGAAGAAATGTTACAGATGGATACGCTTAATACGTATTATTTTTTTTCTGATAGAGAAATAGTATTTGACTTTCATAAATACAAAAATGTTAAAACAGTACAATACAAGGATTCCTTTTTTTTTCCGAAAAGTTTCTATTACTATTTCAGGTTGGCTGGGTTTATTAAAAAAAGTGGAATAAAGCTTGATGTGTTTTGGGGTACGATGCATTTAATGCCCAAAGGATTCGATAGTACGGTCAAAAAAGTGTTAACTATACACGATTTTACGCATCGAAAATTTCCTAAATCTACAACAAAGTTTAATTTATTGGTCTCTAAATTATTTTTTGGACCATCGCTTGTAAATTCTGATGAAGTGGTATGCATCTCAAACAATACAAAGCAGGAGTTATTATTTTATTATCCTAATGAGTGTAAAAATAAAAGAGTTTCGGTGATTTATGAAGGTGGGTACTCAAAAAAAGAAATAGACAAGCTATCTTATAATGAAGAACTTATTCGAAAAGAAATACTTGATATTAAACATCAAAAATATTTATTGTTTGTCGGGACAATAGAACCAAGAAAAAATATTTCTCTGTTAATTGAAGCAGCGCCCAAACTCTCTGATGTAGTGAAAATTGTTGTATGTGGTAAAATTGGATGGGAGAAAGAAGAACTTGTCGCAAAGATGAAATCGACTAGTGATATATTTTATTTTGATTACATAACTCAAAATGAAAAAATTTTTTTGATGAAGAATGCCTTTTGTCAGGTACAACCTTCTTTATATGAGGGATTTGGTTTGCCAGTTGTAGAAAGTATGCAAGCAGGATCTATCGTTATGGTTGCTAATAATTCATCGTTAAAAGAAATTGTGGAAATGGAAGAATTGCGCTTTGAAACAAATGACGTTAATGATTTCTGCTTAAAAATTAAGAATTTATTGGACAAAACAAAGTACGAAGATGCTATAAGATATTGTGGTAAAAGAGGAGCTTTTTTTGATTGGCATAAAGCTGCACAAAATTATGGATCATTATTTGTTGAGGGATGATTGACATGCAAAGGAGACTTAAATTATCTAAAGAGAAAGCACTAGCGTTCATTTATCCGTGGAGAGACTCGTTGGGATTTCTTTTGTCAGGAACACCAATCAGGATTGGGGAGATTTTTTTGGCGATATTGATTCCGAATGCATTTATTGGCAAAAAAATTAAAAAAGCAGAATTGCCCATTGTTTTGTTGCTATTATTAAATTTGATTTTAAGTGTTATCGGAATAATAATTCATTCGTCTAGTATTGATAAGGGGTTTGCGTATAAATATATTTTTAGAAATTTTTTTTATTGTTTTGTTATGTTGGGATTTCTTAAAACAAAATTACAGATCACTGAAAAAGATATTGATAAACTGATGAATTATATCACTAAATTAGAATTTTTAATGTTGGTTTTAGTGGAATTCACAGGAATTCATTTTTCAATTAATGGAATATTGAGTTACAGCGATATAATACAAAGTGGACAGTACATAATGATTGGTCCAATTAAAATTGTTCGTTTTATGGGCACTGCAAGTGAAGCGGGCTATTTAATATCGATTATTTTACCGCCTTTTTATTATTATATTAACAAGTTTATTGTAGAAAAGTTTAAAGATAATAAAAAATGCATTATTAACATTGCCATATTATCGATATGTATTTTATTTACTAATTCTAGTGCAATATATCTTATCGCAGCGTGTATTGTCCTTTTTTCTATATTAGGTCACTTGGATAAGAGTAAAACCAGATATTTTATTTTGTTTTTATGTTTGTTATTTTTTGTTTCTAGCCCAATGTTGATAAAATACGGCGAAGTTTTCAATAGTACGGTTGTTAATAAATTCAATAGCTTTTTGGGGAGAACAGCAGAATTTGACTGGTCTTCTACGGATAGAAGGCTACACTATAACAGTGCGTGGAATATGTTCTGTAAAAGCGGATGGATAGATCAATTATTCGGCAACGGAACCGGAGCTTACTATCAACACCAGTATACTGATAGTTCTTTATTGACGAATGGTGTTGAAGAGGCATATAATCTTTACTTATCAACATTAACTGATAGAGGGGTTATTGGATTAATAATTTTAATTAGCGTGATTGTATTTCTTTACAAAAATACAATTAAAAAAGATTTATATTCTACCACGCTTTTTTCTGGCGTAGTGGTACAGTGCATTCACTGGATGCTAACGGGGAACATGTGGTTATATTTTTTTTGGATCAATATTATTTTGCTGATTTCTTATCGTAGGAATAAAGCGATTATCGAAGTTGGATTGAAAAAAAATAGTATATAACATTTACTATCAGTGATAGAGTACTGTTTGTTGTAAACTAGTATTAAGGAGGCAATGCAAAATGACAGAGTGTTATCCATTTTTAATTCCGACATTGTGTAGATATGAGCATTTCAAAGAATTGATTGAATCGCTGCAACAAAGTGATTATATTAAATTCATTGATTTGTTTATTGCGCTAGATTATCCCAAAAATGAAACTCATATAGATGGTTATAATAAAATAAAAGAGTATATTGAAAAAGGTTTAGAAGGTTTTCATAAAGTCAAAGTGTTTTATAGAAAGACTAACTATGGACCATGCAAAAATTACTTGGATGCGGTCGATTATATATTTGAGAGATATGACAATTTGATTCTTTCGGAAGATGACAATATTTTCTCGCCAGCCTTTTTGAAATTTATTATCGATGGATTCATTAAGTACAAAGATGAACCTAGAGTGATAGGGATATGTGGGTTTTCGCATCCTGCGAACTGGAAAAATGATGGGTTTGATTGCTTATATTCATCAACAAATATTAGCGCATGGGGCTATGGAATTTGGAAAAATAAAATGTGTATTCCTAGTAATAAAAGACAATATATTGAGAACGTTTTGAAAGATAAAAAAAAGACTAGGAAAATCAGATGTTGTAGTAAATTTATATATTATAATTTAGTTTCTAGTTTTGGTAAGGAAGAAGATGAAATCGGCGGAGATACAGCCGCATGCATAGCGATGATAGTCGAAGACAAGGTATGTGTGTTGCCTAGAATTTCCCTAGTGAGAAATATGGGGTGGGACGGTTCGGGAGTTAATTGTGTTAATATTAACCTTGAAAAATTTCCAAACTACTCTCAATTACCTATTTACGAGGAAGATTGTTATCCGTTTACGATTTCGGATGATCTTTCTATGAATGAAGACAACATGAAGGCAATTGATGATTTATATCTTCCAATATACTTTCCTTCAAAGATTAGAATTTTGGCGTTGGATTTTTTGACTATAGTTTATCGTATACTGGGATACAAAAAAAGTATGATATTAAGAAAAATTGTAGTCAATTTAAAAAGGAGATTTTTAAAATGAAGGTATATATATTCATTTCATTGTCTATTTTTGGAATGGGCGGAGGCCAGGTATATTTATTTCGGAAAAAAAATTGGTTGGAAAATCATGGATATAAGGTATTCATTTTTTCGGCTTTACAGGCAAGAAATGTCGAAAAAGAGTTGTTTGTAAAAAACCTTAAAGATATGTTACCATTTGTCTGCAAAGAATTGAATGAATACCCATCATGTTTAAGAGAAAGAGACCGGAAAAATTGTCTGGAGAAAATAATCTCTATTGTTGAGTTTGGCAATCAAAATGTTGAATATTTTATTGAAAGTGACAATATTGCTACTGCGCAATGGGGGGAGTTGGTTGCAGAACGAATTGGTGCTAAACATTTTTCGTATTTTCTTCAAGAAAACATCGAAGAAACATTTTGCAAAGATAGCTTAGATTTTTTGATGTTTAAAAATTCAAGGAAAGAATTGGCCGGGATTACTCGAACATCTTTTGAAAAATTATTTGCTAAGTACGCCGTTAAAAATACTACTCCAGTGCATTTACTTGCATATGGTTGTGACGATTGTTTGATTGATTGTGATTATTCTTGGCTGAAAAGCCAAATGGAAGAGAATACTTATAGAATTGCTTCTATAGGCAGAATAAATAAATTATATGTAAAACCAATGACAGAACAATTGGTGCTATTTGTTAAACAGCACCAAGAAATGAACTTTGAAATAATATACATTGGTGGCGGAGAAGTAAGTGAATTAGATAGAAATGATGAAGTAAGGTATATTAGAAATTGTTTTTCTGAAGTAAAAAATGTCCATTTGATTATTACAGGAAGTATTTTCCCAATACCAGAAAAATTTATTTTAGATTGTAATCTATTTATTGGTTCAGCAGCTGGAGCGGGAATACCATATAGAAAAAATGTGCAAACCATTGCTTTAGACGGACACGATGGAAAGCCTATTGGAGTCTTGGGCTATACAGTTTTTGCACCTGATTTTTTATACAGGCCTAAAGGGATAGAGATTATTGAACTGAATGATTTGTTGGAGAAAGTTATATGTACGGATTATTTGACGAAGTATAAATATGTTCCTTATGTTAATGAATTAAGTGATTATGATGCGCAATATTTTAGTCATATTGAAGCGTTTAATAATACGCAAGAGGGAAAAAAATACTATCGTGTAGATGAGATAAAATATAAGTCTTTAAATGATGCATTTGAAAGAAAAATGTTTTTAAAAAAAATATTACTAAAGATGTTGGGTGTTGATTTTTATTATTTCTGTAAAAGCCGTATTAAGAGGATTTGATGAATGTACAAAACTGACAGTGAGAACGATACCAAAAAAAATGTGATTTCAAATTTGTTTTGGCGATTTGCTGAAAGGACTGGCGCGCAAATAGTGTCATTCCTAGTCACTATTATACTCGCTAGATTGTTAGATCCATCAATTTACGGGACTATCGCGCTGATAAGTGTATTTATCACAATTCTGCAGGTGTTTGTTGATAGTGGACTAGGTAACGCTTTAATTCAAAAGAAAAATGTTGATAATATCGATTTTTCTACAGTGTTTTATACAAATATAATTTTTTGTAGTTTTTTATATTTACTTCTATTTTTAATCTCACCATATATTGCACGATTTTATGATGATCCTGATATTTCCAAATTTATGCGCGTGATTGGGATTACGGTTCTAATATCGGGCATAAAAAATGTTCAGCAAGCTTATGTTTCACGTTACATGTTGTTTAGAAAGTTTTTTTATTCGACTTTAGGGGGAACTATTACTGCCGGTATCGTTGCAATTATGATGGCATATAAAGGTTTTGGTATATGGGCCTTAATCATGAATCATATCCTTAATTTAACTATAGATACTATTATTTTATGGATAACTGTAGGATGGTATCCCCAAATTTCTTTTTCAATGAATCGATTGAAAGGGCTATTTTCGTATGGCTGGAAACTTTTATTATCGTCCTTACTTGAAGTAGTATATACAAATTTAAGTTCATTGATAATTGGTAAACGATATTCAAGTAGTGAACTAGCTTACTACAATCAAGGTAATAAATTTCCAATAGTAATAGTATCAAATATCAATTCTTCTATAGATTCTGTTTTATTGCCTACTATGTCTAGAAAGCAAGATGACAAAGAGAATATAAAAAAGATGACTAGGATATCGTTGATAACTTGTTTGTATTTAATGGCACCATTAATGGTAGGTCTTGCAACTTGTGGAGAATCTATTGTAACGCTTGTTCTTACAGAAAAATGGTTGCCAAGTGTATTTTTTATGAGAATATTTTGTGTTATCTATATTTTTTACCCAATCAACACGGTTAATCTTAATGCTATGAAAGCATTGGGAAGAAGTGATATCTTTCTTGTGTTAGAAGCTATAAAAAAAATAGTTGGATTGGCTATATTGGTTATTACAATGTTTATTAGCGTAAAGGCAATTGCAGTTGGATTATTAATATCTTCTATCATTTGTCAAGTGGTGAATGCAACTCCAAACAGAAAGTTAATAAATTATGGGTATACAGAGCAAATAAAAGATATGATGCCAGTGCTATTAAGTGTGATGGTTATGGGAATTGTAATTTATCCTATTAAATATTTGCAATTTTCAAATATAGTAACACTATCGATTCAAATTCCATTGGGAGCATTTGTTTATTATTTCATTTCTAGAATTTTTCATCTGGAAGCCTATGAGTATATTTTAAATATTGTTAAGCAATTATTAAAGAAAGGGAGGAATTAATAATGTCAAAAATATTAGTTACTAAATCGTCAATGCCTTTATATGAAGAATATTGTAAAGAGATTAAGGAATTATGGGATTCTCACTGGCTCACTAATATGGGAATAAAACATCAACAGTTAGAAAAAATGCTTGAGGAATACTTTGGGATTGAACATGTAATGTTATACACTAATGGTCATTTAGCCCTAGAAAACGCCATTGCAGCACTAAACCTTCCCAAAGGGGGTGAGGTAATTACTACACCTTTTACTTTTGCTTCTACGACGCATGCTATCGTCCGAAATGGTTTGGTTCCGGTGTTCTGTGATATTAAGGAGTTCGATTATACGATTGACACAGATAAAATTGAAGACCTGATAACCGATAATACAGTTGCCATTGTTCCGGTTCATGTTTATGGCAATATATGTGATGTTGAAGAAATCGATAGAATTGCAAATAAGTATGGATTAAAGGTAGTGTACGATGCGGCGCATGCTTTCGCGGTGAAGTATAAAGGAAAAAGTAGTGCAAGCTTTGGGGATGCCTCAATGTTTTCATTTCATGCAACCAAAGTGTTTAATACTATAGAAGGTGGATGCGTTTGTTTCCAAAATCCTGAATGGGAAATGCTTTTATATAATATGAAAAACTTCGGTATCCAAGGTACAGAGTCAGTGCAGTATGTTGGCGGAAATGCCAAGATGAATGAATTTCAGGCTGCAATGGGAATCTGCAATATGAGGCATCTCAGCGAAGAGATAGATAAAAGAAAAGCAGTTGTTGAGAGATATAGGAGTAGATTAGAAGGCGTTGAAGGAATAAAACTTTCGGTTGTTCAAGAAAATGTCGAAAGTAACTACGCATATTTTCCAGTTGTTTTTGATGGTTATAAATATACTAGAAATGAGGTGTTTGAAAAACTAGCGGAAACGGGTATAGGCGCAAGAAAGTATTTTTATCCATTAACAAATAGCTTTGAGTGTTACAGGAACTACCCAACTGCAGGAGTAGAGAAAACACCTATTGCACAGCATATGGCATTGAGGGTATTAACCCTTCCGCTCTATGCGGATTTAGAATTGAAAGATGTAGATAAAATATGTGATGTAATATTGGAGGAAAGATAATGAAGAAAAAATTAATGTTATTAGGTGGATCAAGATATCTTGCTCCAGTTATTGAGATTGCCCATAAGCTAGATTTGCATGTAATTACATGCGACTATTTGCCAGATAATGATGCACATAAGTTATCCGATCAATATGTGAATATTAGTATTATTGATAAAGATGCAGTTTTAGAGGCCGCGAAAAAAATGAAGATTGATGGTATTATGTCGTTTGCGTGTGATCCTGGTGTTGCTACAGCTGCGTATGTAGCAGAAGAAATGAGTTTGCCATTTCAAGGATCGTATCAGTCTACATCAATTTTGCAGGATAAAGGACTATTTAGACAGTTTTTAATTGATAATAATTTTAATTGTCCCCATGCCAAAAGATATGAAAATATAGATGAACCGTTTACCGATGTTGATTATTTTACTTGGCCGGTTATTGTAAAGCCAACAGACTCGGCAGGAAGCAAAGGAGTTACCAAAGTTGATAAACCCGACGACTTGAGAGAGGCAATTAAGACTGCCTTGGATGGCGCACATAATGGTGCATTTATCATTGAAGATTTCTTGACATTTGAAGGATATCATTCTAGCACAGACCCATTTACAGTGGATGGAGATTTGAAATTTGCTACATATTCTGATCAGTTATTTGACCCGGAAGCAGATAATCCGTATACTCCTGCTTATATTATTTGGCCGTCCACTATGAAACAAGAGTATCAAAATGAATTGACAAGAGAGATTCAGCGATTGATGAAGCTTCTTGATATGAAAACGGGTATATATAATATTGAGTCTTGTGTAGCAAATAATGGTAAACCGTATATCATGGAAGTATCGCCACGTGGAGGCGGATGTAAAATTGCAGAACTTCAAAGGTTGGCATATGGTCAAGATTTAATAGAGGCAGAGGTACGCAAAGCAGTGGGATTGCCATTAAAGGAGATTAAACAAACGGATTGTGATGGCGCTTGGTGTGAAATGATTGTTCATGCAAGACCAGGACAAAGTGGAATTTTACAAAAGGTTTGGGTGGATTCCGAAATAGAGGAAAAATACTTGAAGGTTGTTGATTTATCAACTAAACCAGGAGAATTTGTAAAACCTTTCACAGGAGCAAATATGGCGCTTGGTGATATGTTTTTCAGATTTGAAAGCAGAGAGGAATTGGATAGAGTAATGGCAGATTCTAAGAAATGGTTGCATATAGATTTATCTAACGATAAATGAAAAGCATTTCATCAACAGAAATAGTAATATGTTGTTCTGAGCCACCTTTTATGATATGTTAAGTTAGAATTTTATTAGGCATGGAGGCGTATTTGTGGATAGAGAAATAGGCGGGTATATAGAATTAGACACATATAGAGGAAATATGTTGTATGATGATGGTATTAAGCTCAATTGTGGAAGAAATGCATTAGAGTTTCTTATAAAAACTAAGAATATTCAAAAAATTTATATTCCCAAATTTATGTGCAATTCAAACGATGAAGTATTGAAAAAAATGAATGTTGAATGTTGTTATTTCTCTATCGATGCTCGGTTTCGACCTTTAGTTGAACGTCGGGAAGATGATGAATGGCTTTATATTGTTAATTACTATGGGCAGTTATCAAATGAGTATATTCAATCGCTAGGGAAAAATATTATCGTTGATAATGCACAGGCGTATTTTCAGAAGCCGATAAGTGGGTATGATACAATATATGCGTGTAGGAAGTTTTTTGGCGTTCCAGATGGTGCAATAGTCTACACAGATAGAGAAGCGAAAGATTTGGAATTTGATGAGTCTTTTAATCGTATGCATTTCCTTTTGGGGAGATATGAAAGAAGCGCATCAGAGTTTTATGGTGAGTATGTGAACAATAATGAGCACTTTGGGAATGAAAAACTTAAGCGTATGTCAAAATTAACAGAGAATTTGCTTCATGCTATTGATTATGATTTTGTGAAGAAGAGAAGAACTGAGAATTTTGAATATTTGCATACTAAATTAGCCGGGCTAAATAAATTAGAGGTCACTATTCCAGATGGTGCATTTATGTATCCCCTTTATGTTGAGAAAGGAGATACAATAAGAAAGTCTTTACAGGGAAAGAAAATATTTATCCCAACCTTGTGGCCGGATGTGTTTGAACTTTGTGAAACACATGAACTTGAATACGATATGGCAAAGAATATTCTTCCAATTCCGGTTGATCAGAGATACGACACTAATGATATGCAATACATTGTTGAGGTAATATTTAAGTATATTAAATGTGAATGAAATGGGGTGTAGTATGAAAACGAATGTTCTGGTATTTCCTGCGGGTGAGATTAATTCGGTGGAATTACACGATGCTTTATCGCATCAAGTAAATATTAATGTTTTTGGCGCATCGTCAGTTGATCGTCATGGTGCATATGTTTTTAAGAATTATAGAGGGGGTCTTCCTTTTATCAATAAAGATAATTTTATTGAAGAGTTTAATAAACTTATTGATGAGTGGAAGATTGATTTTGTTTTTCCGACTCATGATACTATAGCATTATTTTTAGCCGAAAAAAGAGATGTTATTCATGCAAACATTATTGTGGCCGAAGAAAAAACGGCCCTAATTTGTCGAGATAAAAAAGTGACATATGAGTTGTTTGCAGATTGCAATTTTTGCCCTAAGCAGTACACTTCTTTTGAAGAGTTCCCAGTGTTTATTAAGCCACGGGAGGGACAGGGCGCGCAAGGAGCTTGTTTAGTAAATAGCAAAGAAGATATTCCTCATGATATTAGTTTTGATGAATATACGATTTCGGAGTATCTTCCGGGAGAAGAGTTGACGGTGGATTGTCTTACTGACAGTAAAGGCAATTTGTGTGCTTGTCTACCTAGGGTTAGGGATAGACTATTAGCGGGTGTATGTGTTGCCGGGGCTACATTAGAGCCTTCTACTGAAGTTCTGGAAATCGGGAAAACTATAAATGAACGGCTGGATTTTTTAGGCTTATGGTATTTCCAATTGAAGAAAGATGCTAAGGGAAAATATAAACTGTTAGAGATTGCGACAAGATGTGCTGGTACAATGTGTTTGTCGAGGGCAAGAGGTATTAATCTTCCATTGTTGAGCGTGTATGCTGCTATGGGTAAGGATATTAATGTGTTCGAAAATCCGTATAGTATTGTAATGGACAGAACACTAATTTCAAGGTATAAAATAGATTATATATATGATACAGTTTATATTGATTATGATGATACGATTGTAGAAGGCAATGATGTTTGTTTGCAGGTTATAAGATATCTTTATCAATGTCGTAATCAAAGAAAAAAAATCATATTGATAACAAGACATGAAGCTGACCATGATGACAGTATTGAACAGAGTTTAGAAAAACATGCTATATCAGCAAGGCTCTTTGATGAGATAATCAATCTTTCTTTTGATGATTCTAAGGTAGACTATATTAATCCTGAGAAAGCTATCTTTATTGATAATGCATATGCAGAAAGAAAAAAAGTGTTTGATAGATATAAAATACCTGTATTTGATTTAGAGGGAATGGATGTGTTGACAGATTGGCGGTGTTAAGTAATAATTGTCAAATGAAGTAATGCCAAAAACAAGATTGGCGGAATTAGTTATAATATGTAGAAAAACCTTGAAACGGTCTTGTCACCACGGTACTACTTATTCAAAAGAAAAGATTGGGGTAATGCAGACCAAAGTGTTTTCTAGGCGTATGTTTACTTGATTTGATAAAATAAGTAATTGTGGAGTAATGATGAATAGTAACTTTAAAGTAAAACGTAACTCTAATTTTGAATTATTAAGAATTATTTCAATGTTTTTGATTGTAATGGGGCATTTTTATGGGCAGGGGATAGGCTTTGTGGAGGTTAATAATTTTAGCGAGATTGTTATAGTATTTCTCTCAAGCGGATCTAGAATAGCTGTAGGTCTGTTCTTAATGATTGGTGTTTGGTTTATGGTGGATCAAGAGTTTAAGCCTTGTAGAGTACTTAACTTATATAGTACCCTATGGTTTTATACAGTTAGCATAACGCTTGTCTTAGTTGTTTTGGGGTATAGATTTGGTTATAAAGTATTTATTGGTGAAGCGTTTCCCTTTATCAGAGGGGAAACATGGTTTATACCTTCATATATTTCATTATTATTGCTACATCCATTTATTAATAGCTTTTTCAAATGCGGTGAAACAAAGATTAGAAGTTTTTTGATAATTGGATTTATTTTGATCATTATGAAAAGTACATTAGCAAGTCTTATGGATACATATTTGTGTACCTTGGTGTGGTTTGTATACGCATATATTTTTATTGGATATTATAAAAAATATGTTGTAAATAAGATAAATAAAAAATATATATTTTTATTTATTGGAATTGTTATATATATATGTTTGGTTTCAACTAAAATTATATTATCCAGCATGGATAGTGGGGTATGGAAATTGTGTTATAAGGTAGTGGCTCAATATTTATCTGACTATAAATCATTACCCAGCTTTTTATGCGCACTATCGGTGTTTACATTTTTTGCTAAAATTGATTTGGGACAGAGCAGTATTATTAATAACTTGGCAGCAAATACATTAGATGTGTATATTATTCATCAAACTGGAAGCTTTATAAATGTACTTTGGTTTGATATATGTAAAACTAATTATTGGAAGAATTCGAAATATGTATTACTCTATTTCCTTTGTATTACATTATTGATTTATGTATTTTGTTCTATGATTGGTCGAATTAGAAAAACATGGATAGAGCCGCTATGGCAAAAAAGTAGAGTGTATAAATACATAGAAAATCAAATAAATAGATTATATGATTTTAAATAAGCAAATTATCGAAAAAGACTAACATATTTTAGATTAAAAGCATGAAGAAATATATTTTTAGTCTACGTGCCAAAATACAAATCATATGAGTAGACTTGCAACTGCTGATGAAATCATATATACTTGATTTCGTCAGCAGTGTTACGTTTGGGGGAAAACAATGGATATACTATATGTAGTAATGCCGGCCTACAATGAGGAGGCAAATATGGAAAATACTGTTCGCGCTTGGTATCCGATTTTAGAGGGTAAGAATCCGAAATCCAAATTGGTCATAGCGGACAGTGGAAGTACAGATCGGACACATGAGGTATTATTAGGCCTTCAAAAAGAGTATCCGCAATTGGAAATATTGGATAATACATTAAAGCAGCACGGCCCCAAGCTAATTGCCTTGTATAAGCATTCTATCGAACAGAGAGCAGATTTTATCTTTCAAACTGATTCCGATGGGCAGACCAATTCGGCTGAGTTTCAGGCCTTTTGGGATGTGCGAGAGAAAAAGGATGTGATATTAGGATATCGTACGGTACGGGGAGATGGCAGGGATCGCGCTTTTGTGGAGAAGGTGGTATGCTTGCTGTTACGTTTCTTCTTTGGAGTGAAGGTACCGGATGCCAATGCACCTTTTCGCCTGATGAAGGCTTCTGTAGTAGAGAAATATATAAATCGTTTTGAAGAAGACTATAACCTACCGAATATTATGTTGACTGCCTTCTTTGCTTATTATGAAGAAAAACTGGAATTTCGTGAGATTAGCTTCAAACCCCGTCAGGGTGGCAAGAATTCCATCAACATTCCTAAGATTGTAAAGATCGGTTGGAAAGCATTAGGAGACTTTGCTCGGTTCAAAAAAGGAATGAAATAAAGTATTTCTATTTTGACGAATTCGTGTTAAAATATTACGGAATATTGTTTGATAGGAGATTTCTATATGAATTATCAAGAAGAAAAGGAAATTGATCTAGTACGGATGCTTTTGAAGGCCTGCCTCGGGTGGAGAACTATTGCGGTTGTTGCAATTATCGTAGCTTTTGTAGTAGGTGGTATAAAGATGGCGACAAATATAGCCCACGTGTTGGATCCAGAGGTTCAGGAAAAAGCACAACAGGAATACGACGCTAAAGTTACGGCATACGAGGCGGAAGGCCGTCAATTAGAATTGGCTATTGAGGAGACAGAACGCCAGATTCGTGTCCAGGAGGATTATTTGGACCAGTCTATATTAATGCAGTTAGATCCAAATCAAGAGTGGAATGGTAGTATGACGTTATATGTTGGTACGGATTATCAGATTATGCCCGGTAGTACCTATCAGAATGAGAACCAAGCTTCCAAAATAGTAGCAGCTTATGGGGATTATGTCGATAGTGGTGATTTCTATACTGCGGTAATGGACAAATTAAGCTTCCAGGTGAAGGATGTACGATACTTAAACGAAATGCTAGGAGTATCCGTAGATACCGGGCGTTATGTTATCAGCATTTCGGCTTTGGCGGATACCAGAGAGAAGTGTGAGGAACTGATTAATACAGCCAAGACGTTATTATTGGCGGCGCAAAGTCAGATTACTACCCAGATTGACAAGCATACCATTCAGACTACAGAGGTACGCATTCTGAGTAAGGAGAATCCGGACAGAGAAGCCTTCCAAACCAATCAGAAGAATGCAGTACAGGATATGGAGGCTACTATTGCCAATTATCGTACCGATTATATCGAATGGGAAGCGAAAGAAGCAGAATTGAAACTTCCCATTGTCACTATGAAGAAGGCCATTACCAATGGTATTAAGTTCTTTTTGATTGCCGGTTTAGTCATGGGATTCGTTATGGGAGGTATTTACTGCGTGGGATATATCTTCTCCGGTAGGGTCCAGGGTTCTGAAAGTCTTCCCTTCGGTTTACATCTCATCGGTGAGATCCCGGTAGGTACCGAGAAGAAGTTAAACGGTATTGATAAATGGTTCCTTGGAATATTTGGTGTTGTAGCCAAGCGCGAGGAAAAGGATGCTCGTCTTGGTGCAGCAGCTAGACATTTAAGTCAGTTGGTTGAGACCAAGGTGGAAGGACAGAAGTCCGTAGCTCTCATCAGTGATATGGAGAAAGAGGAGTTGGACAAGCTGGTTACATCCCTTGGAAAGTCTGTTGCAAGTGGTGTGGAATTGGTTTCCGCCGGTAATATTTTAGTATCTCCCGAAGGATCAAAACTGGCAGAAGACCAGAGTGCAGTAGTCCTGGTAGCCAAGCAGGGCGTCAGCGTTCAGAAGACCTTAAACGCTATGGTAGACCAGTTAAAGTCTTATGACAAGATTATCCTGGGTGCCATCGTCACCGAAGTAGAGGCAAAATAAAATTTTTCAGTATAGTTCGTGAGAAACCGGAGGTTTTGAACAATATGTTAAACGGCAAGTCCATTTTGATTACCGGAGGTACCGGTAGTTTCGGAAAAGCATTTACCAAATATGTCTTGGATCATTATGAGCCCAAGAAGATTATTATCTATTCCCGTGATGAGTTTAAGCAGTTCATCATGCAGCAGGAGTTTGCTCCTTATTTAGACAAGCTTCGCTTCTTTATCGGGGATGTACGGGACAAGGAGCGTCTCTGCAGAGCTTTTGAAAATGTGGATTATGTAGTCCATGCGGCAGCTCTCAAGCAGGTGCCTGCTTGTGAGTACAATCCTTCCGAAGCCATCAAAACTAATATCAATGGTGCTCAGAATATTATCGATGCAGCCCTGGATCAGGGGGTCAAGAAGGTAGTCGCTTTATCCACTGACAAGGCGGTAAACCCGGTAAATCTGTATGGTGCGACGAAGTTGGTTTCCGATAAGCTGTTTATCGCAGCCAATGCTTATGCAGGTAGCAAGGATGTATGTTTCTCCATCGTGCGATATGGCAATGTAGCCGGTAGCCGTGGATCCATCATCCCCAAATTTGCAGATATTATCAAGAAGGGTGGCACCGAGCTCCCCATTACCGATATGCGTATGACCCGTTTCTGGATTAGTCTCCAGGAAGGTGTAGAGCTGGTAATTAAGGCCTTGGAAGAGGCCAGAGGTGGTGAAACCTTCATCAGCAAGATTCCTTCCTTTCGGATTCCGGACCTGGCAGAGGCCATGCTTCCCGGATGCAAGCTCAAGGAGATTGGTATCTATCCCGGTGAAAAGCTTCACGAGATTATGGTTACCGTAGAGGATTCTCAGAATACCTATGAGTATGACAAGCACTTCATCATCTACCCTCAGATCGTGTGGGACAGCCATAAGCGCGTAACCCCTACCGGCAAGAAGGTACCGGAAGGTTTCGCATACTCCAGCGGAGACAACACCGAGTGGTTATCCGTAGAGGAGATTCGCGAGAGATTAAAAGAGTTGGATTTAGAGCATTAATCAGAGCTGCTAACAAGTTCAAGCCATTGAGTTTGTTAGCAGTTTTTCATATACAAAATGTGTAAAAGGGAAATGAATGGAAGAAAATCGTTTTTTAAAATTTGTGGGTAAGTATAAAATATATTTGCTGCTGATTCTGTATGCGATGATTCATATATTGCTGATTCAATATCATGAGAATTGGCGTGATGAGGGCCAGGCATGGATGATTGCGGGACTGCCGGGTATCAAGGATATCCTGGATGCCTTACCGGGAGAGGGACATGTAGCGCTGTGGTTCTTGCTGTTGAGACCCTTTCGGTTGCTGGGTTATCCTTATGGGTATGCAGGATTCCTGTCACTGGGGATTATGCTTTTCGCCGGATTGGTCCTGATTCGTTTGGAGCTGCCGGTATTTTGGAAGTGTGTGCTTTTGTTATCGCCGGTGTTTTTTTATTTTAATGCAGTGCTTTGCAGACCTTATAGCGTTATCGTACTGGAATTGGTTTTGTTATGTTATCTCTATCCCAAGCGATCACAGCATAAGCTTTGGTATTGCCTATTGGTGATCTCCATGGCCCAGACTCATTCCTACTTGTTTGGATTGGTGTTGGCTTTGATCATCGTTGAGGTTGTGGATTGCCTTGTGTCCGAGAAGAAAAGTGTGGTTGCATTTGGTTGTGTGCTGGCAGAGTGTGGGTCCTTCGTCTTGGCCTTATACGAGGTATTTCGAAAGACTTCCCATATGGGGGAGGCACAGGATCACTGGCTGCAGGATGTATTGGCCAAGCCTATTTGGGAGATTGTTAAGCAGTTTTTTGAGCAGCTGCATATGTTGGGTTATAAGTCTTTTTGGATGAATAACCAAAGGTCGATTTATGCGAATGTGTTGGGATACTTACTGATTGCGGTTATGGTTGGAATCGTGATTTATGGTTTGTGCTGTATTCGTACCAAGTGGAGAGAACTTCTGCTGTTTCTGGGCGGAATGGGAGCTATCGCTGTTATCCAGTTTCGCTATGCGGCGCAGCATTGGCAGCACGGTCTGGTGGCTGTGGAGATTTGTCTGGCAGGCTTCTATTTGCTTCGAAAGGGACCCAAGGAGAAGCCGGCTTGGCTTCAAAAGGCACTGGGGATTGGAGTAGCGGTGCTATGTATTGGCTCCATACCGACTTCTATGTGTACGGCTATATATGATGTACAAGATTCTTTCTCCAATGCCAAGGCGATGGCTGCGTATATCCAATCTGAGATACCGGAGGGAAGTCGTATCCTGGTTTGTCAGGATTCGGATTATATGCCGGGATTACAGGCGTACCTGGGGGAGGCGGCTCAGCTGGTACGAGCTGCGGACGGAACAGAGTACGTATATTATGATCGGGTGACAGACTATAGTGTGCCGCTTCTGGTGGAGCATTTGGGAATGGGAGAATATTTGATTTTGAACGGACCGTTAGATGGGTTGGAATTGGTGCACAAGGAAGATGGACCTTCGTTTTGGGGAGAAAATTATTACTTGTATCGGTTGCGATAAAGAGGGGATCGTATGAAAAGAATAGCAATATACGCATTTTATGATGCGCAACAGAGGGTGGATCGATATGTACCCTATCTGCTGCAGGATCTAAAGGAAAACGTAGAGAAAATCATAGTAGTCGTAAATGGAACGATAGAGCCGGAAGAAAAAAAGAAATTCTTTCCAATGGCAGACCAGGTGATGGAAAGAGAGAACAGTGGGCTGGATATCTGGGGATATCGAGAGGGACTGCTATCAATCGGTTGGGATGCGTTATCGGAATATGATGAGGTTGTGCTATTAAATAATACGGTTTATGGACCGGTATATCCTTTTTCGGAGATGTTTTCGGACATGGAGACAAAAGAGTTGGATTTCTGGGGAATCACCCGTCACAGTCGGCTGGTTGAAAAGACGAAGGATGGGGAGGAGTCAGTAGTTCCGGAACATATCCAGTCCTATTTTATGGTGTTTCGCAAGAGGTTGATGGAAAACTTGGAGGTTCAACAGTATTGGGAGAATCTTCCGCTTTTTCAGAATTATGAAGAGGCAGTCTATTTGCATGAAATTCCGTTTACGGAGCGAATGGTGAAGTTGGGATTCCGATGGGATGTTTATATGCGTGTTCCGGATTTGGAAGAAAAGAATGCGTATCCGCTGTTATTTTATCCCAAAGATTTGGTGGAACGTGGGTGCCCAATTATCAAACGACGTATTTTTTTCCATGACTATGACTATATAAGGCAAAAGGGCGGAGGCCAGGCGAAAGAACTGTGGGAATATCTGGAGAAAGAAAAGAGTTGCCTGATGGATTTGATTTGGGAGAATCTGTTAGGTACCTGCAACCGGGATGCGTTGGCGCGTCATCTGCAATGGAACAAAATTATAACGAAAAAAAGTAGCGACGGGGATTGTAAGCTGAAGTGGACAACGATTTCTCTTCAGGATTCGACAGAGGAGATTTGGGAGGCAATTCAGGCGTATGATGTTATTTGTATTACGTCCCGGTCGAAAGAGGATGAAGCTTCCGGAGTATATGCAAAGCGGCATATTTGCGAAGATCAGGAGTATATGAACGCGTGCGTAACGACCTTTGAGAAGGATGTCCGATTAGGATTATTGACGGCGTCGGTTCCTTGCTTTGGAGACGCATATGAGGAACTGGCTAAGATGCAAGGAAATGACCGGGATGCTGTCTGCAATGATGCGGCATTTTGGGTGAGAACAGAGGCGATTCGGGGAAAACTTCAAAAGAGTGATTTGGACCGGGCACGCAGCCAGGGTGGTATCGTTAATTTGTGTATGGATTACGCGTTTCAAAATCAGTATTATACCGCAATGGCATATAATGAGCTCTTTTTGGACGAGGAACTGATGGATCGGGTTGAACTGCAAAATCAGGCGTACAGACAGAGTTGCGAGAGAGAGGCTGTTTCGGCCGAGTGGCAAAAACTTGCGGTTGAAAATGAAAAGTTAAACCAACGTTATCTGGAACAATTGAATGCAAATAAGCAGATGTTAGAGGAATGGAACAAGTCAGTGACGGAGAATACGGAGCTGAACAAGCGATTTGTTGATTTATTGCAGACACACGAACAAGTATGTGCTGAGTGGAAAAAGGTTGCGGACGAATTGGAAAGGTATCGTGAAAGAGAGAAAAAGAAGAGGTTTTTTAGAAGAAATTCGTAAAGGAAAAGTATGAAACGAAGAATCGGACTCATTTTAGTTTTTATTATATTTCTCTTTTTGGTGTCATGCGACAAGAAGGAATCGCCGGAATATCCTGATTTGTTTGGAGAAATAGAACACACACAACTTCAATCGGGCGGTTACCAGGCCATCTATCTCACCATGGACCT
>DCGY01000056.1 GCA_002314715.1 Lachnospiraceae bacterium UBA1766
GGGAAGCCATTGCTCGGTATGTGATGCCGTATTGGTAGCCCAGGAAACTGTAGCAGCCAAGGGACATACGGAAGTGGCAGATGCGGCAGTAGCAGCAACCTGTACGGAAGATGGAAAAACAGCGGGAAGCCATTGCTCGGTATGTGATACTGTGCTGGTAGCCCAGGAAACAATTGCGAAGCTGGGTCATACTTGGGGAACACCTACTTATACATGGACAGAAAAAACCGGTGGTGGTTATTCTTGTGAAATGAAGATGACCTGTACGAGAGATGTATCACATCAGGCAAGCGGATACAGCAATGCGACTCCTTTGGTGCTTAGCGCTGCGACCTGTGAAGCGGATGGAACCACACAATATACCGCTACCTTCCCGGCTTATGGTTTGACCACCACGAAGGATGTAACAGTGCCCGCTACAGGACATGATTACGAGATTACCTATACCTGGTCAGAAGTGTTGGATGAGATGGGTGAGGTTGACTATACTCAATACCAGTGTGTGGCAACGCGTACTTGTAAGAATGACGCAACGGAGGCGAAGGTAGAAGATACCACTTTCGGAGGTATTGAGGCTACAATGGAAGGAACAGAAATCGAACCTTCCTGTGAAGATAGTGTTACCAATACTTATGTGGCAACGTTTACAAATACGATATTTGAAATACAGACAAAAACTGTAACCTTCCCGGCACTTGGACATAATTATGAGGCAGGTTATTACTGGTATACAGATTCGACCAGTGGAGAAATGATGTGTGAAGCTACTGCAACTTGCATGAATGGAAAAGAAATCTGTACACCTATCAATCAGGAGGTAACTGCAACCAGCGCAATTACCCAGGAAAGAAGTTGTACCACTCCCGGAATCAGAACCTATACTGCCGGTGGTTGGACGAATACCGTGTTTACGACACAGACCAAGGATGAGTATATCCCTGCGGGACATACCTATTTGGATTCTGATCCTACAACCTGTAGTGTGTGTGGTCATACCAAGGATAAGGCCGATGAATTGCAGACGTTGCTTAGCGCTGCTGCCTCCAGTGAGGTGAAAATTTCTGATTTGTACAGTACGGAACCTAGTATGCCGACCCAGGTTACGATTCCTGCAGGTATGACACTTGTGGTTCCGGAAGGAAAAACACTTACGATTGATATTCCCACCACCTTTAGCGGAGATTTGATCAATTCCGGCTCCATTACAGCCTCAGCCGGTAATGGTATGACTGTGGAGGGTACCATTACCAATAATGGCATCATTACCTGCAATGACAGCTTGACGATAAGCAGAGAGGCCTCTCTTATCAACAATCTGGATCTGAATTGTAAAAGTGATGTAACCATAGACGGTACATTGATCAATAATGAGATGTATAACATAGACGGGCCTACGGTGACGAACCCTACCACTACGGTAGTGGGAACCTTTACCAATAATGGTAAGTTCCTAACCTATGGTTCCACATTAGTTGTTAAAGGTACCTTTGAGAATAATGGAGAATATGATTCCCGGTCTGAATCCGATGTGGTTTCCCTAGTGTCCGGTGGCCAGATTACCGGAACAAATGCAGCCCGGATGGATGAGTATATAGTCTCATAAAAGGCAATTCGTATATCATCGGTAGAAATGTGAGAAACAGCGATGAAGAAAACATGGATGAAAAAAGTATTGGTAAGCTTGTTCCTGGCGGTTTTGTTTACGTGGATTGCCGGGAACGGCTACCTGTTCCAGGTGGAACAGGCAGTCGCAGACAAACTGTACTACGAGCCGGTAGCACATGATGGTGACATTGTGGTACTGGAAATTGACCAGGAGGCTTTGGAGGAAATCGGTCCCTGGCCCTGGAGCAGAGATGTCATGGCGACAGTCATTGAAAAATTAAATCAAAACCCTGAGGCGAAACCCGTTGTAATTGGCGTGGATGCTTTTTATGGGGGAGAAACCAATTCGGAAGCGGATGCACATTTGGCGTCTGCCGCATCCGGAGAAAACGTTGTATTTGCGGAAATGGTGGAGTTTTCCGATGAACTGAAGGTCTCGGGAGAAAGCTTTGGTGTGGAGCAAACCATTGTAGGCTATGACCGTGTGTACAATGCACTTGCCCAAAATTCCCTGCAGGGACATATTAACCAGATGCAGGCAGTGGACGGGGTGCTCCGGGAAGGACTTCTTTATGTGGAACCGGAGGAAGATAAGCGCCTTTACAGTTTTGCCTGGGTGATATATGAGGCCTACTGTAAGGCAACGGGAACGACACCCAATCGGATGCCGGATACCAATCAAAAGGGGTTCTTTTACATTCCCTACACCGTTGCACCGGGAGGCTTTACGGACAAGATTTCGGTTGCAGACGTGTATTTTGACCGGGTTTCCGGAGAATATTTTGCGGATCGAATTGTATTGATTGGTCCCTATGCGGCCGGCCTGCAGGACCAGTATATTACCTCTATTGACCATGCAGTACCTATGTATGGTGTGGAGATTCAGGCCAATATCATTCAGTCGTTTTTATCCGGAAATTACATGAGAGCGTCCCAAAGAACCTGGCAGCTGGTTTTGCTGTTCGGGTTATGCGTAGCCTCTGTATGGTTTTTCTGGGGAAGAAAAGTTCGGTGGTCTTTGCTTTGGTGGTTGGGAATTTCCGGCGGTTGGCTGGGACTTTGTAAGGTATTGGGAGCAAAAGGAATTTTGCTTCAGGTATTGTGGATTCCCCTTGGCATAACCATTCTTTTCATTGTTTTTGTGGCCATTAATTATATCCAGGCAGCCATGGAAAAGAAGAAGGTTACCGATACCTTTAAACGATATGTAGACCCTAGTGTTATCAAGGAACTTTTGCGAGAGGGAACCGATTCCCTGGGGCTTGGCGGAAAAATGACCGATATAGCTGTATTGTTTGTGGATATTCGTGGATTTACTACAATGAGCGAGGTTTTGTCCCCGCCGGAAATCGTAGAAATTCTGAATCGGTATTTATCCCTTACCACCAAGTGTGTCATGGAGAACCACGGCACTTTGGATAAGTTTGTGGGAGACTGCACCATGGCGATTTGGAATGCCCCTTTAAAGCAGGAGGACTATATCATGAATGCCTGCAAGGCGGCACTGGACATGGTTGAGGGATCAAAGGAACTGGAAAAAGAACTCCGGGAAACCTATGGCAGAACGGTTTCTTTTGGAGTAGGTGTTCATTGCGGAAAGGCAGTCGTAGGAAATATCGGTGCACAGATGCGAATGGATTTTACCGCAATCGGTGATACGGTCAATACGGCCGCCCGATTGGAGGCCAATGCACCCGGTGGCTGTATCTATATCAGCCGTGCGGTGGCAGATGCCCTGGAAGGTCGTATTGAGACCACATCCCTTGGAAGTACCATTAAATTAAAGGGAAAGGCAGATGGCTTTGAAATTCTGACCTTGGATGGTTTGAACAAATAAGAACCCTTTGAAGAAGTAGAAGGAATGCGAGAAGATGATGAAAAAGAAAATAGTAATTGGTGTGGTGGCTGCAGCCGTGGTGGCAGGAATAATCGTCGCAGGCGTTCTGATCAGTAAGAGACCGCAAAACGAGCAAAAGATAATTAAGGTGGAAGGAACCATAAAAGAACGTACGATTTTTACCGGTATTCAGGGAGAACCCTCCGGTTTGGCAGTTATGAAGGATGGTACGGTTTTGGTTACGGATACCTATAATAAGGTGATTTGGCAGGTGAAGGATGGGAAAACCTCAATTCTTACCGGACAGATTAGCCCCGAAAATGAATACGGTGAGCCCGTAGGCGGATACAGTGATACAACCCTTGATAAGGCTTTGTTTGGAGAACCCTGGGGCATTGCGCCGTTCTTGGATGGCTGGGCGGTAACCGATAGCAAAAATCGTGTGATTCGCTATTTTAGTGAAGAACGCGTGCGTACGGCGGCATATAAGGGAAGTGAACCCATTTTGACCAATCCCTCCGGATTGACCGCAGATGAAGAAGGAAACCTTTATATTGCAGATGCGGGAACCGGATATATTTATTTGATGGATGAACAGGGTAATTTAAATGTGATTGCGGATGGATTTAACGGTCCCACCGGTCTTTGCTATCAAAATGGGGTCCTGTATGTGGCAGATACCGGAAATCATCGTGTTTGTTCGGTAAAGGACGGACAGGTATCCGTTCTGGCCGGCAAGGAGGAGGGCTTTAATGATGGAAAGACCTCCAAAGCACAATTTCGCAATCCACAGGGCATTGCCGTGGATGAAAATGGCACCATTTATGTGGCAGATACCGGAAACAGCGCCATTCGTGTGATTGAGAATGGTCAGGTAAAAACCTTGGTAGTGTGCAGTGATGACAGTACCTGGCCGGTGTCCCCTAAGAGTTTGATTTGCTATCAGAACGGACTAATGGTAGCGGATAGCTTTTCCGGTATTGTATTTACCATGCCCTGCAAGTAAAATCAGGATGAAAACAGTTAGAAAGACGAGGAAGAAGGCAAGATGGCTTCTGTTGATCAGAGTAAAATCAGAAATTTCAGTATAGTAGCACATATCGACCATGGAAAATCTACCTTGGCAGATCGCATTATTGAGCAGACCGGTTTGTTGACCAGCCGTGAAATGCAGGCCCAGGTTTTGGATAATATGGATTTGGAGCGTGAGCGCGGTATTACCATTAAGGCCCAGGCGGTTCGTACGGTATATCGTGCAAAAGACGGGGAGGAATATATCTTTAACTTAATTGATACCCCCGGTCATGTAGACTTTAACTATGAGGTTAGCCGTTCTCTGGCAGCCTGTGATGGAGCAATCCTGGTGGTGGATGCGGCACAGGGTATTGAAGCACAGACTTTGGCAAATGTATATTTGGCGCTTGACCATGATTTGGATGTATTTCCGGTAATCAATAAAATCGATCTTCCCAGTGCGGAACCCCAACGTGTAATCGACGAGATTGAGGACGTGATCGGACTGGAGGCACAGGACGCCCCTCTGATTTCGGCAAAGAACGGAATCGGTATTGAGGAAGTGCTGGAGAAAATCGTAGAAAAAATTCCGGCACCAAAGGGCGATCCCAATGCACCCTTAAGCGCGCTGATTTTTGACTCTTTGTATGACTCTTACAAGGGTGTTATCATTTTCTGCCGTATTATGGAAGGCACCGTTAAGAAGGGAACCAAGATTAAGATGATGGCGACCGGTGCAAAGGAAGAAGTTGTGGAAGTAGGATATTTCGGAGCCGGTCAGTTTATTCCCTGTGAAGAGTTGTCTGCCGGTATGGTAGGATATATCACTGCATCCATCAAGAATGTGAAGGATACTGCGGTAGGTGATACGGTTACCGATGCGGAAAATCCATGTAAAGAACCCTTGCCCGGCTATAAAAAGGTGCAGTCCATGGTGTATTGCGGCCTGTATCCTGCAGACGGAGCGAAGTATCCGGACCTTCGGGATGCGTTGGAAAAATTGCAATTAAATGACGCGTCCTTAAACTATGAACCGGAAACCTCCATTGCCCTTGGATTTGGCTTCCGTTGCGGTTTTCTGGGTCTATTGCATCTGGAGATTATTCAGGAGCGTTTGGAGCGAGAGTACAACCTGGATTTGGTTACTACGGCACCGGGTGTTATTTATAAGGTTTATAAAACCAACGGGGAAATGATTGAACTGACCAATCCATCTAATCTGCCGGATCCTTCGGTGATTGAGCATATGGAAGAACCTATTGTAACGGCAGAAATTATGGTAACCAGTGAGTTTATCGGTTCCATTATGGAGCTTTGTCAGGAAAGACGTGGTCGCTACCTGGGAATGGAATATATTGAGGGTACCAGAGCGCTTCTGAAGTATGAACTTCCTTTAAACGAGATTATCTACGATTTCTTTGATGCCTTGAAATCCAGATCTCGTGGATATGCTTCCTTTGATTATGATATTAAGGGATATGAACCCTCCAGCCTGGTGAAACTGGATATTCTCATTAACCGGGAGGAAGTGGATGCCTTGTCCTTTATCGTACATGCGGATTCCGCATACGAGCGCGGCAGAAAGATGTGTGAGAAATTAAAGGATGAAATCCCCAGACATTTGTTTGAAATTCCTATTCAGGCTGCAGTGGGTGGAAAAATCATTGCCAGAGAGACAGTAAAAGCCATGCGTAAAGATGTTTTGGCCAAGTGCTACGGCGGTGATATTTCCCGTAAAAAGAAACTTCTGGAGAAGCAGAAGGAAGGAAAGAAGCGTATGCGCCAGGTAGGTAACGTAGAAATTCCTCAACAGGCTTTTATGAGTGTATTGAAATTAGATGATGACAAATAAGACATTGGAATTATATTTTCATATTCCCTTTTGTGTTCGAAAGTGTTTGTATTGTGATTTTCTTTCGGCGCCTGCAGACGAGGCTACGAAAAGCCGATACATGGAGGCTTTGGTCAGGGAAACCCAAGAGAAGGCAAAGGTCTGTACCGATTATACGGTAACCAGTGTCTTTTTTGGAGGGGGGACGCCCTCCGTGGTAAATCCCCAGGCTTTGGCGAAGGTGTTGAATACGGCGAAAGCATGTTTTCGATTTACGAAAGACGCAGAGATTACCATGGAGATGAATCCGGGTACGGTGAACGCCGATAGTCTGTCTGTTTACAAGGAGGCAGGAATCAACCGAATCAGCATAGGACTTCAGTCAACCAATGACCGCTATTTGGAGAAGCTTGGAAGAATTCATAATTTTGAGACGTTTTTGAAAACCTACGAAGCAGTACGAAAGGCCGGTTTTACCAATGTAAACATTGATCTGATGGGGGCATTGCCGGGACAGAGTCTTGCGGAATATGAAGCGGATGTAAAGACAGTCCTGGAACTGAATCCGGAGCATCTGTCGGTGTACAGCCTGATGATCGAAGAAGGAACGCCTTTTGGTGACCGACTGGAGCAAAACAAACTGGAACCGCCGGAAGAAGAGTTGGAGAGAGAAATGTATTGGAGAGCTCATGAACTTTTGACCAAGGCAGGTTACGAGCATTATGAGATTTCCAATTACGCGAAGCCCGGGTTTGCCTGCAGACACAATGTGGGCTATTGGAAAAGAATCTCTTATTTGGGACTGGGCCTGGGGGCCAGTTCTTTGATGGAAAATCGCCGATACCAAAATGAAAAAAGCCTTTCGACATATTTGCAAAATCCTTTGGCAACTTCCGAAGAAGCGGAGACATTATCCGGACAGGAGCAAATGGAGGAGACCATGTTTTTGGGTCTTCGTATGCTGGAGGGGGTATCCAGGAAGGAATTTGCAGAGACTTATGCAATCGACATGGATACCGTTTATAAAAATGTTCTGGACAGGAATGAAAGGGACGGACTGTTGGAAAACGTAGAGGACAGGGTACGATTGACTCCTCGCGGAATGGATATCAGTAACTATGTGATGGCGCAGTTTTTGAAAGATTAACAGAGAAAAGAGTTTCGGAAACGGAACTCTTTTTTGTTTCTTCAAAGGGGCCATGCACTTGCAGTGTCCATTTCACATAGACTATAGTTAAGGATAGTCATGAGGAAATGATTTGAAGACCTTTCGGCAACCTTTATCTGCGGTGGATGAAGCCAGATATGTATCCCTTTTACAAAATGGTACGCAAGAGGAGGCAAAGCAGGCCAAGGAGCTGTTGATTGAACACAATTTACGGCTGGTAGCCCATATCATCAAAAAATATCAAAATGTTGAAGAAGAGATGGATGATTTGTTGTCTGTAGGAACCATTGGATTGATTAAGGCCATAGATACCTTTGAGCCCGGAAAGGGAAGGCTGGCAACGTATGCCTGCCGCTGTATTGAGAATGAATTGCTGATGTTGTTTCGAAGTAAACGGAAGCAGACCAAGGAAATCTCTCTGTATGAGCCCATCGGCCAGGACAAAGAGGGAAATGAAATCAGGCTTTTGGATGTGATTGAGAACAGTCAGCCCGATGTGCTGGAATGCATGGAAAAGGAAGGAAATATCAGGCTGTTGGCCGGACTTTTGGAAAGCAGTCTAACCGGGCGGGAAAAAGAAATCCTGATTCTTCGCTATGGCTTATACGGCGGGAAGGAAAAGACGCAATTCGAGGTGGGAGAACGGTTGGGCATTTCCAGAAGCTATGTATCCCGTATCGAAAAGAAAGCCATTGAAAAACTTCGAGAGGGTTTTGCTTGTAATCCGGGATAAAAAAGGATATACTGTAAGGGAACCAAATTGGCAGAGAGTTCTTCTCTGCCTTCTCAATTTCAGAAACAATTCGTTTCAATTTTTCAATCTTTTAATTTCATATCGGTGTAAACCGGAAAGGAGTGTTTTTATGTACAGTTCTATTTTTTCCGGCGCGTTGCTTGGGGTAAATGCAGGCTTGGTAAAGGTAGAGGCAGATGTAACCAAGGGACTTCCAACACTTAATATGGTGGGTTCTTTGGGCAGTGAGGTAAAAGAGTCCAAGGAAAGAGTGTGGGCGGCATTAAAAAATTCGGGAATGGAAATTCCACCGATGCACATTACCATTAATTTGTCGCCCGGGGACCTTCACAAGGAGGGGACAGCCTATGATTTGCCGATTGCAGTGGCTATGTTGGAAAGCCTGGAATTTTTGCCCCAGGGATGTGCCAATCAGATTTTATTTCTGGGAGAACTGGGTCTGAACGGAGAAGTGAAAAAAGCGCGCGGTGTGCTTCCGATTGTCAAAATGGCTGCCGAGCAGGGGATTTCGGAATGCGTGGTTCCTATGGAAAATGCAAAGGAAGGAGCGGTGATTCCGGGAATCATTGTGCGGGGAGTGGATACGATTATGAATTTAATTGCCTATCTGTCTGCAGAAAAATCGGAAAAGGAAGCTATTTTACCCAGGGTAGAAGTGAATACGGAGGAATTGTTTGAGAAGATGCAAAAACAGTCGGATTTGGACTTCTCGGAAGTGAATGGGCAGGAGATTGCCAAGCGGGCGGCGGAGATTGCGGCAGCAGGCTTTCATAACTTACTTCTGGTTGGCCCGCCCGGAGCGGGAAAATCCATGATTGCCAAGCGAATTCCCGGAATTATGCCCCCTCTAAGTGTGCAGGAGAGCCTGGAGGTGACATCCATTGCCAGTGTAGCCGGAACTTTGGGAGACCGTAATCTGATTACAGCGAGACCTTTCCAAAGTCCTCATCATACCATATCACCGGCAGCCCTAACCGGAGGAGGTGGAATACCGAAACCGGGTATGATTACATTATCCCACCGAGGGGTGCTTTTTTTGGACGAGCTTACGGAATTTCAGAGGTATTCCCTGGAGGCCTTACGACAACCCCTGGAGGACCATGTGGTACAGATCTCCCGAACTGCCGGCAATTATACTTATCCCGCGGATTTCATGCTGGTGTGCGCCATGAATCCTTGCCCCTGCGGCTTTTATCCGGATCGCAACAAATGTCGATGCAGTGAGCCGCAGATGAAGCGGTACATGGGCAAGATATCCGGACCGATTCTGGACCGAATTGACCTTTGTGTGGAATTAAAGGCCGTAAAGGTGGACCATCTCCTAAAAAAGGGAGAGGAGGAAAGCAGTGAGCAGATTCGTGAGCGGGTGGAAAAAGCCAGAGAAATGCAAAGAAAACGGTTTCACGGAACCAGATATCGTTTTAATGCGGATATCCAGGCAGCAGACATGGAAGCCTTCTGCGAACTGGGGGCGGAAGAACAGGCTCTAATGGAACAATTATATCAATCTATGGGACTAAGTGCCCGTACCTATCATCGTATCTTAAAGGTCAGTCGGACCATCGCAGATTTATCGGGATGCAATCGCATCGAAAGTTCTCACATTTTGGAAGCAGCCTGTTACAGACCGGCGCAGGATTATTGGATTTAGGAGGGGAAATGGAAGAAGAATATTATAATCAGTGGTTATGCAGCCTGGTGGGGATGACCAACCAAGCTATTTTGCGCGCCGTGGATTCCTTTGGTTCTGCCAAGGCAGTCTATGAGGCCTCGGCGGAAATGCTGGAAACAGTGTTTACACCTTTTCAGAAAAATGTTGTTATGGAATCCAAAAAGAGATTTTCTTCTCCGGAAATCCTGCATAGAAGCTACGAGCAGCTTCAGGAGAAGAAAATACGTTTTGTCAGTCGTTTTCATCCCCAATTCCCCAAGCGCCTGCTGGAAATACCGGATATTCCCATGGGCTTGTATTACAAGGGGGAGCTTCCGGGAGAAGCTTCTTTGTCGGTAGCGATTATCGGGGCAAGAGAATGTTCCGCTTACGGGGAACTGGTGGCCAGGGAACTGGGGCAGTTTCTGGGGAAAAAGGGCGTTTCGGTCATCAGCGGTATGGCCAGAGGCGTGGATGGTATCAGCCAAAGGGGAGCCTTAGCTGCCGGAGGAAAATCCTACGGGGTATTGGGGAGCGGGGTAGATGTCTGTTATCCCCAGAGTAATCGGAGCTTATACGATCAACTGGAAAGTCGGGGCGGACTGATTTCGGCCTATCCCCCCGGAACCAAACCCCTGGCCAGAAATTTCCCAGCCAGGAATCGCATCGTCAGTGGCTTATCCGATGTGGTTGTTGTGGTAGAAGCCAGAGCAAAAAGCGGTACCCTGATTACGGTGGACATGGCTTTGGAGCAGGGGAAGGAGGTGTTTGTTGTGCCGGGAAGAGTGACGGACGGACTCAGTGAGGGCTGTAATCGATTGATGAAGCAGGGGGCCGGAATTGTGGTGTCTTACGAGGATTTCTTTGAGGAAATATGCTCTTTGAAACGACAGACAAATCCCGACCGGGAGAACTTAAACGAAAAGCTTCGGAAGGAACTTCGAAAGTTGGAACAGGTACCAAAAGAGAAACTTCCGGATATTCCGGAGGAATTGTTTGAAATCTATGAAAAATTGGATTGGATGCCCAAAACACTGGAAACAATTCAGGGGGAAATGGGAACCGGAATAACCATGACGGAAGTACAGGTAATGCTGATGCGCCTTTGTATGTATGGGGTTGCAAGCCAGGTTTCACCGGGGGCGTTTCGAAGGGTGTAAGTCTAATTTTCTGATTTTTAACGATATTTTCAGACGGACAAAATCATGGTTTGATATGGATATCTGTTTTTGAATATGCTACTATTGGATTAGTGTGAAAGTAACTTTTGGAAAACTTGGAGAAAGCAAAAAGAGAGGTTTCGAGATGTTGTTCAGAGAGAAAACGAAAGAAGTATCCGTAGGGGGAGTAAAGCTTGGCGGAGGAAATCCAATCCGCATTCAGTCCATGACCAATACCAAAACAGAGGACGTGGAAGCTACGGTAGCGCAAATTCTTCGATTGGAGAAGGCAGGCTGTGAAATTATTCGTTGTACCGTTCCGACTTTGGAGGCAGCGAAGGCCATAGCAGAGATCAAGAAGCAGATTCATATTCCGTTGGTGGCAGATATTCATTTCGATTATCGTATGGCAATAGCAGCCATGGAAAACGGAGCGGATAAAATCCGTATTAATCCCGGAAATATCGGCAGCATTGACCGAATCAAAGCGGTGGTGGATGTAGCAAAGGAGCGCAATATTCCCATTCGAGTAGGAGTAAACAGCGGTTCTCTGGAGAAGCCTCTTATTGAAAAATACGGTGGTGTGACAGCGGAGGGAATCGTAGAGAGCGCCCTGGAAAAAGTGAAGATAATTGAGGACCTGGGATACGATAATTTGGTGATCAGTATCAAATCTTCCGATGTAATGATGTGCGTAAAGGCACATGATATATTGGCGGATAAGACAATCTATCCGTTGCATGTGGGCATTACGGAGGCAGGTACGGTTCAAAGCGGAAATATCAAATCCGCAATCGGTTTGGGATTAATTTTGAACCGGGGAATCGGAGATACCATCCGTGTGTCCTTGACCGGGGATCCGGTAGAGGAAATTAAGTCGGCGAAGCTGATTTTAAGAACCTTGGGCCTTCGAAAGGGAGGAATTGAGGTTGTCAGTTGCCCTACCTGCGGAAGAACCCAGATTGATTTGATCGGTTTGGCTCAGAAGGTAGAGAAAATGGTAGAGGATTACCCCTTGGATATCAAGGTGGCTGTTATGGGATGTGTGGTAAACGGTCCCGGAGAAGCCAGAGAAGCAGATATCGGAATTGCCGGCGGTATCGGAGAGGGTCTTCTGATCAAGGGAGAAAGCATTCGAAAGGTACCGGAAGGGGAACTTTTGGATGCATTGAAATACGAATTGGAGCATTGGAGCGAATAGTTTATGAATAAGTCTTTTTTTGAGGCGTTTCCTACTTTACAACTGAATAAGGCCCTGCATGATATGATGGAGCAGACAGAGGTGGAGAAGGTATCGGCAGACCGAAAGAAGACCTTTATTCATATTTATTTGAGAAGTACCCATTTGATTCAGAAAAAGGATATCTGGACCGTAGAGAAGGAGATTAAAAAACAGTTCTTTCCCCAGAATGCCATCTCCATCAAAATTATGGAGCGCTTTGAATTATCGGCTCAATATACGCCGGAGAAGCTGATGGATGTTTATCGGGAAAGTATTCTGGAGGAAATCCGGGAATACAATCATATGGAGTACAATGCCATAAAAACAGCGCAGGTATCTTATCCGGAAGAGAACAAGATTCTTTTTGATATGCGGGAGTCTGTGCTTACCCGAAGCCTGGAGGAAGATATTCACCGGGTATTGGACAAGATATTCGTAGAACGTTGTGGCTTTTCGGTGCAAATCGGGATTACCTATCATGAATCCGAAGAAGCTTCTCACAGCGAAGAGGACGAGCAAAGAATTGAACTTCGGGTAAAAGAAATTGCCAGACGTCTGAATCCCCAGGAGGGCGTGGAACCCGATGCCCGGGAGGATGCAAAGCCTGCCGAGGCTTCGGAGCAGAAGAAGGCAGAGGAACCCAAGGAAAAGGCAGCGCCCAAGGAAAAGGGCGGAAAATTCACCAAGGGAGGTTTTGGAGACAGAGACGGCGGCAGAGATTTGAACAGACCGCTAAAACGCTCCGATAATCCGGATGTTATTTTTGGCCGTGATGTGGAAGAGGAAGCCGTTTCCATCGAGGAAATTATCGGGGAAATCGGGGAAGTGGTTATCCGCGGACAGCTGGTAAACCTGGAAACCCGTGACATCAAGAACGAGAAGACCATTGTCAGCTTTAATGTGACGGATTTTACCGATACCATTACTGTGAAGCTGTTTGTAAAAACGGAACAGGTGGGAGAACTGACCGGAGGACTGAAGCCGGGTGCCTTTATTAAGCTAAAGGGTATTGCCATGATGGATAAGTTTGACCATGAGTTGACCATCGGTTCCATTGCGGGCATTAAGAAAATCAGTGATTTCCGTGTGAGCCGTTCGGATACGGCGGTAAAAAAACGTGTGGAATTGCACTGCCATACCAAGATGAGCGATATGGATGGAGTATCCGAGGCAAAAGATTTGGTAAAGCGGGCTTACAAATGGGGACATCGTGCCATTGCCATTACGGATCATGGTGTGGTACAAGGCTTTACCGATGCCAACCATTTGTGGGACGATCTTTGGAAGGATGAAAAGAAAAAGCGGGAAGGGGATGGAGACGAGCATCCCGACAAGCAGAATTTCTTTAAGATATTGTATGGAGTGGAAGGCTATCTGGTAGACGATCTTCGGGAAATTGTTACCGGAGAGGACGGTCAAACACTGGAGGATGATTTCGTGGTGTTTGATATCGAAACCACCGGTTTTTCTCCCGTAAACAATCGGATTATTGAAATCGGAGCGGTAAAGGTTTCCGGTGGAGAAATCGTAGACCGTTTTTCCACTTTCGTAAATCCCAATGTGCCCATTCCTTTTGAAATCGAAAAATTAACCGGTATTCGGGACGATATGGTTATGGAAGCTCCCGGAATTGAAACGATTTTACCGGAATTTCTGGCATTTTCCGAGGGCTGTGTAATGGTAGCCCATAATGCCAATTTCGATATGAGTTTCATTATGGAAAACTGTAAGCGGATGGGACTGCCCAATACCTTTACCTATGTGGACACGGTAGGTATTTCCAGAACCCTTTTGCCGGATCAGGCGAAGCATACGCTGGATGCGGTAGCGAAAACTCTGGGCATTTCCCTGGAAAATCATCATAGAGCGGTAGACGATGCAGAGGCCACCGCCCATATTTTTGTAGCCTTTATCAAGATGCTTCGGGAGGAAAAGGTAAACACGCTTAAGGAATTGAATGAATTGGGAGATAATTCCCTGGATTTGATCAAGAAATCCAGCAGTTACCATGTCATTATTCTGGCGAAAAATGATATGGGACGTACCAATTTATATCGCCTGGTATCCGACTCCCATTTGAAGTACTATAACAGACATCCCCGCATTCCCAAGAGTCAGGTCATGAAATACCGGGAAGGCCTGATTGTGGGCAGTGCCTGCGAAGCGGGAGAACTGTATCGGGCCCTTTTGGATGAGCAGAGTGATGAGCAGATTGCCCGAATTGTATCTTTTTATGATTATCTGGAGGTACAGCCCACCGGAAATAATCAGTTTATGATTGCCTCAGACAGAGTGCGAAATGTAAACTCGGTAGAGGATATTCAAAATATTAATCGGAAAATTGTATCCTTGGGCGAGCAGTTTCACAAGCCGGTAGTGGCTACCTGTGATGTACATTTCATGGATCCCGAGGATGAGATTTACAGACGAATCATTATGGCCGGAAAGGGGTTCGCGGATGCGGACGATCAGGCCCCTTTGTACCTTCATACTACAGAGGAAATGCTGAATGAATTTTCATATTTGGGCAGCGATAAGGCGTATGAAATCGTCGTTCGAAATACCAATATGATTGCGGATATGGTGGAGACGATTTCGCCGGTTCGTCCGGATAAATGTCCTCCCGTTATTCCCAATTCCGACGTGATGCTGACGGAGATTTGTTATAACAGGGCCCATGAGTTGTACGGTCCCCAGTTGCCGGAGATTGTAGAAGCGAGATTGAAGCGGGAACTGAATTCCATTATCAGCAACGGTTTCGCGGTTATGTATATCATTGCCCAGAAACTGGTGTGGAAATCGGTGGAGGATGGGTATCTGGTAGGTTCCCGTGGATCCGTAGGAAGCTCCTTTGTGGCCACCATGGCGGGTATTACCGAGGTGAATCCCCTTAGCCCCCATTATTATTGTGATGCCTGTCATTATGTGGATTTTGAGGAAGAGGATGTAAAAGCCTATGCGGGAAAAGCCGGTATAGATATGCCGGATAAGAATTGTCCGGTATGCGGGAAGCTTTTGCATAAGGATGGATTTGATATCCCCTTTGAAACCTTCCTGGGATTTAAGGGAGATAAGGAGCCGGATATCGACTTGAATTTCTCCGGTGAATACCAGTCCAAGGCGCATAAATACACAGAAGTTATTTTTGGAGCCGGACAAACCTTCCGCGCAGGTACCATCGGTACTTTGGCGGACAAGACGGCATATGGTTATGTAAAGCATTACTTTGAGGAACGTGGAAAGACCAAGCGCAGAAGTGAGATGGAGCGAATTGCGGTAGGCTGTACCGGCGTCCGCCGAAGCAGCGGTCAGCATCCCGGCGGTATTGTTGTATTGCCTTTGGGGCAGGATATTAATTCCTTTACTCCGGTGCAGCATCCGGCCAATGATATGACCACCGACACAGTAACCACGCATTTCGATTATCACTCCATTGACCATAACCTTTTAAAACTGGATATTCTGGGACACGATGATCCTACCATGATTCGTATGCTGCAGGATTTGACCGGTATTGACCCGATTACCATTCCTTTGGACGGACAGGATGTTATGAGCCTGTTCCAAAATACGGAAGCTTTGGGAATTACACCGGACCAAATCGGTGGCACTAAGCTGGGAGCCTTGGGTATCCCGGAATTTGGTACGGATTTTGCGATGCAGATGGTTATCGATGCGCAACCCAAGTCTTTTTCCGATCTGGTGCGTATCTCCGGACTGTCCCACGGTACCGATGTATGGCTGGGAAATGCCCAGGATTTGATTAAATCCGGTACAGCCACCATTTCTACCGCCATCTGTACCCGAGACGATATTATGACCTATCTGATTGGTAAAGGAGTGGAGTCTGAAAAGTCCTTTAAGATTATGGAAGCGGTTCGAAAAGGAATTGTAGCAAAAGGCAAGGCGGACAAATGGGATGAGTGGGTGGAAGATATGCGTGCCCATGACGTGCCCGAATGGTATATTGGCTCCTGTAAGAAGATTAAATACATGTTCCCCAAGGCCCATGCGGCGGCCTACGTTATGATGGCATGGAGAATTGCTTACTGCAAGATTCATTATCCATTGGCTTATTACGGGGCATTCTTCAGTATTCGAGCCAAGGCCTTCTCCTATGAACTTATGTGTCAGGGAAAGAAGCATTTGGAAACCATTATGGAAGACTACAAGAAGCGTGAGGATACCTTGTCCAAGAAGGAGAAGGATGCCTATTCCGACATGCGAATTGTGCAGGAAATGTATGCCAGAGGATATGACTTTATGCCGATAGACCTGTTTGTGGTAAAATCCAGGTCCTTCCAGATTGTAGACAACAAACTGATGCCGTCCCTTATTAGTATAGAAGGAATGGGTGAAAAAGCGGCAGATGGTGTGGTGGAAGCGGCCAAGGATGGTCCCTTCCTGTCCAAGGATGATTTCAAGAGCCGAACCAAGGTTTCGCAAACGGTATGTGATTTGATGGATCAATTAGGTCTGTTGGGAGATCTACCGGAAAGTAACCAGATCAGTCTGTTCGATTTTGTGGGGCAGAATTAAGGAAATAAGGTCGTAAAAGAAAGGAAAAACAGGCTGTTGAAAAAATTGTTTAAAATTTTCAAAAAAAAGCTTGCAATTTCCTGGCTGATGTATTATTATATGCAAGTACCGAGTTGAGACATCAACTTGGAAGTGCATATGGCTGATTGGTCAAGCGGTTAAGACGTCGCCCTCTCACGGCGAAAACAGGGGTTCGATTCCCCTATCAGCTGTTATTAAACCTCGAAGAATTCTTCGAGGTTTTTTGTTGCCCCGAAAACAAAACCAAGCGCCTGCAAAGCAGGCATTTGGTTTTGGACGGGGCAACATGAAATAAACGCATAAGTCGCGAAAGCGACGACTCTGCGAAAGCAGAGGGCGTTTATGAATGCAGGACGAAAGCGACGACTCTGCGAAAGCAGAGGGCGTTTATGAATGTAGGGGACACTAAAATACATAGGTATGAAAC
>DCGY01000019.1:0-15433 GCA_002314715.1 Lachnospiraceae bacterium UBA1766
TGATTTGGAGGGCATTTTTGAAAATAAGAGGCCGGGGTTTTGTTACACCAGAGTTGGAAATCCAACGATTTCAGCCTTTGAAAACAGAATCACTAAACTAGAGGGCGGAATTGCATCAATTGCCTGCTCGTCCGGTATGGCTGCTTTAACAATAGCGGTTCTAAATATCGTTCAGGCCGGAGATGAGATTATATCGAGTGCCAGTTTATATGGTGGAAGTATTGATCTGTTTCGAGACTTGGAGGCATTTGGAATCAAAATCAAATATGTACAAAACAATAATTGGGATGAAATCAACAATGCCTTCACCGAAAGAACAAAGCTGGTGTTTGCTGAGACAATAGGAAACCCTAGCCTGGATGTAACGGATTTGGACAGGTTATCCTCCATTGCGCATGAGCGAAGAGTTCCTCTCATTGTTGATAATACAACATCCACACCGTATTTGATCAAAACCATTGCACATGGGGCTGATATTGTCATTAATTCATCCTCAAAATACATAAATGGAAGTAGTAATTCCATCAGCGGTGTACTGACAGACAGTGGAAAATTCAAGTGGGATTATGAAAAATATCCAGGACTGAAAGAATATAAAAAATTCGGACCGATGTGTTATATCGCGAAGCTTAGAAACGGGCTGTTCAGAAATATTGGAACCTGCCTTTCGCCGGTGAATGCGTATCTGAATATTCTCGGATTGGAAACACTGGGGCTTCGGATGGAGAGACAGTGCAGTAACGCAAAAACACTTGCGGAATGGATTGCCACGAATCATCCGGATGCGCATGTTAACTATCCGGGCTTGTCATCAAGCCCATGGCATGAAATTGCCAAGTCGCAGTTAACCAATGGATTTGGAGCTATTCTGACATTAAGACTGGGGTCAAAGGATAACGCATTTCGATTTATCGATAGTTTAAAGATTCCATACACAGTATCAAATATTGGAGATACTAAGACACTTGTGATTCATCCGGCTTCTACCATCAGTCTTCATAGCAGTGATGAAGAAAAGGAAAATGCCGGAGTATATGAAGATTTAATCAGAGTCAGTGTTGGAATAGAGGATATCGCAGATTTAATCGAAGATTTTTCAAATGCCTTCGCTCATCTTGTATAAAAACGAATTATAGAAACAGAGGATATCATCATGGCAGATACAATCAATTATGCAGAATTAAAAAAAGGCGGCTTTATGAAACAGAAGCAGAAGGGCTTTGGCTCCCTTCGTCTGGCTGTGGTAGGAGGAAACCTGACCGCTTCTCAGATTAAGACGGTTTCGGAAGTGGCAGAAAAATACGGCAAAGGCTATGTTCATATGACATCACGTCAGGGCATTGAGATTCCGTTTATCAATGTGAACCAGCTTGCGGAGGTGAAAGCAGCACTGGCTGCCGGTGGAGTAAAGACTGGTGTCTGCGGACCTAGAGTTCGAACCGTAACGGCCTGTCAGGGTTCAGAGATTTGTCCTAGCGGATGTATTGACACATATACCTTGGCAAAGGAACTTGACGAGAGATATTTCGGCAGAGAGCTTCCTCACAAGTTCAAATTTGGTGTTACTGGATGCCAGAACAACTGCTTAAAAGCGGAGGAAAATGATGTTGGTATTAAGGGCGGAATGGAGATTGCGTACAAGGAATCGGCATGTATAGGATGCGGTGTATGTATTAAGGCCTGTCGTACGGATGCACTTTCCATTGCAGATGGCAAGATTGTACTTGACGAGAGCAAGTGTAACAACTGTGCAAGGTGTGTTAAGAGCTGTCCAACGGATGCCTGGGAGGGAACTCCGGGATATATTGTTTCCTTCGGTGGTACATTTGGTAATTTTGTTTACAAAGGAGAGGAACTGGTTCCTATTATCAAAGACAAGGAAACTCTTTTCCGAGTAACCGACGCTGCGATTGAGTATTTCGAAGAAAATGCAAAACCAAGTGAGAGATTTCGAAAGACGCTTGAGAGGCTGGGCGATGAAGGATTAAAAAAGAAAGTTCGTGCTGCATATGCCGGACAGTAATCTGTTTGTGAAAAAGGAAGGAGAATGACTATGGCAGAAATAGATATTAAATACGATGATTTTGTTGATATTACGGATAAGGTTTGTCCCCTTACCTTTGTTAAGGCAAAGGTGGCAATTGATGAGCTTGAGGACGGGGAAGTTCTGGCAGTAAAGATGAACGATGGAGAGCCGGTTCAGAATGTCCCAAGAAGCTTTAAAGAAGATGGACATCAGATTTTAAAACTGTATGACAATGAGGATGGTACATACACATTACTTGTCAGAAAGGTGGAAGAATAAATGGCAATACGTGTTTCGGAAGAAGAATTTGCGGATAAAGTACTGACAAATGCACAGCTTGTTATTGTCGACTTTTATTCGGATTCCTGTGTGGCTTGTAAACGACTCACTCCGGTCCTGGGGGACTTGGAGGATAATTTCGAAGGGGCATTACAGGTGTTCAAGGTCAATACCAATTTTGATGTTGATCTGGCAAGAAAATATCATGTGATGTCGAATCCGACACTTGTGTTTATTAAGAACGGTGAGGAAGTAGAAAGAGTTGTAGGAGCTCGCTCTTATAACGATTTAGAGGAACTCGTAAAAAAGAATTTGTAGTGTCTTTATACTAGGAAAATGAAGGAAAAGAGGTAAATGATATGATTATCACAGTTGCAGGAGAAAAAAAGGAGTACAAAGAGGGACTCTCTTTGGTGGAACTAATTGAATTAGAGAAGATTGATATGCCGGAATATGTTACGGTATCCATTAACGATGACTTCGTTTCTTCGGAGGACAAGGAAACCACGGTTCTCAAAGAGGGGGATTCGGTTGAGTTTCTTTACTTCATGGGAGGTGGCTGCTAATGGCTATGACGGATGAACAGATTGAGCGCTATTCACGCCATATTATTTTGAAGGAAGTAGGGGCAAAGGGCCAGAAGAAACTGCTAAACGGAAGCGTACTCATCATTGGAGCCGGTGGACTTGGAGCTCCTGCAGCCCTTTATCTTGCCGCTGCAGGCGTAGGTCACATAGGGATTGTGGATGCGGATGATGTTGATTTATCAAACCTTCAAAGACAGGTCATTCATTCCACTGCAGATATCGGAAAAGCCAAGGTTAAGTCTGCGAAAGAAAGTATGGAAGCTATCAACCCGGATGTTAAGGTGACCACATACAGGATGTTCGTTGACTCAACAAACATCAGAGAACTGATCAGAGAATATGATTTCATCATTGACGGAACCGATAATTTTCCGGCAAAGTTTCTCATTAATGATGCATGCGTTCTGGAGAAAAAGCCATTTTCCCATGCCGGTATTATTCGATTTCAGGGTCAGCTTCTCACCTATGTTCCGGGCGAAGGACCTTGTTATCGCTGCGTGTTTAAGAATCCTCCTCCAAAGGATGCAGTGCCAACCTGTAAGCAGGCGGGTGTAATCGGAGCAATGGCCGGAACGATTGGAACGCTTCAGGCAATGGAAGCGATTAAGTATCTTATTGGAAAGGGTGATTTACTGACCGGTAAGCTACTCACATATGACGCACTAAAGATGGAGTTTAGAAAGATTAATTTGAAAAAGGATTGCAAATGCGCGGTTTGTGGAGAGAACCCAAGTATTTTTGAGCCGATTGACTATGAGCAGGAGGTTTGCGAGGAAACAGCAGGCCGATTTGCAACCAGGGATGAACAGTAAAGACATGAGCATTATTAGAATGAACTGTGAACTATATGATCAGATAGTTCAATACGCAAAAGAGCATTTGCCTGAAGAATCCTGCGGCCTAATTGCAGGAGCGATTGAAGGTGACAGTAAGACAATTAAAAAAGTATATTTTCTAGAAAACGTAGACCATGCCGAGGATCATTTTACATTGGATCCGAAGGAGCAGTTGATGGCGGTTAAGGATATGCGTGCAAATGGCTATAAGCCAATTGGAAACTGGCATTCACACCCGTCCTCCCCATCGAGACCTTCCGTGGAGGATATTAAGCTGGCTTATGATAAGGACGCGAGTTATATGATTCTTTCATTTTTAACCGCTGCGCCGGTCTTTCATTCTTTCCATATTGAAAATGGAGCTTATGAAAAGGAAGACTTAAGAGTTTTTAACGAAGAGTACTATTTTTAGTTTCGAAATCCTGTCACCGATTGGTGACAGGATTTTTCATAAATGAGGCAAAAGGATGAAAAAGAGAAGTTTACTGATTTTAGTGGTGTTATTGCTGTCCTTTGTATTCATTTCATGCAATCAGGAAAATGAAACCGACACGAAAGCACCCGGCAATAATGATAGTGAAAGCGATACGAAAGTGCCTGACAGCAATGAAAATGGCAAACTAACCTTTGAGGATGCGCTGGGGAGAAAAATCACGGTAGAGAATCCCAAGAGGGTGGTTACTCTTCTTGGAAGCTTTTGCGATGAGTGGATTCTTGCGGGTGGAGAAGTCGTAGGAACAGCAAGTGACACTTTTAAAAACTATGATTTTGATTTCGGGGATGATGTTACCGATATCGGGAGTCATATGGAGCCTGATGTTGAACGAATTATCTCGCTTGCCCCGGATCTCGTAATTGCGTCAAGTATGCTTGATGCACAAGTGGAACTGTTAGATACGCTGGAAAATGCGGGAATCACGGTCGCTTATTTCTTTGTGAATAGTTTTGAGGATTACTTGGAAGCGTTTCAAACGTTCACTGATATCACCGGAAGAAAAGATTTGTATGAAAAATACGGGGTGGAGATTCAGGGACAGATTGAGAGTGCGAAATCACAAATTGATGGAAGAAAGCCTACGATTCTATTCGTAAGAGCGGCAGCCACTTCTGTAAAAGTCAAAGGAAGCAAAGGGACTGTTGGAGGAGAAATACTGGCGGACCTGGATACAATTAATATAGCTGATTCGGAAGCCCTTCTTGAAGACCTTTCTATGGAGGCTATTATTCTGGCAGATCCAGACTATATTTTTGTTACAACTCAAGGGTCAGATACTGATGCAGCACTTGCAAATGTCGANNACACAGGGGGCCGATACGGAGGCAGCCCTTGCGAATGTTGAGGAATTGATGATTCGTAACCCGGCATGGAACTCGCTAAAGGCAGTGCGAAATGGGAATTATTATGTCATTGATAAGGCCTTGTATAATTCCAAACCCAACGCCAGATGGGGAGAGGCGTATCAGTTGTTGGCAGATGTTATTTATCCAAAGGAGTAGGTATGGGATACTTTCCGTTTTTTGTGAATCTGACAAAACTTCATGGGGTCGTTATCGGAGGAGGCAGTATTGCCTTGGAGAAAGTAACGAGACTTTTGGAGTTTGAATGTAATCTGACGGTTGTAGCGACAACAATAAAGGATGAGATAAAAGCATATTCCGGTGAGATCGAGCTTGTGGAAGGCGAATACTGTGAGAATATGTTGGATTCGGCGGATTATGTAATTGCTGCAACGAATATTACAGCGCTTAATGAACGGATTTACCGGGATGCAAAAAGGAAAGGAAAACTAATCAATGTCGTAGATGTACCGGAGAAATGCGATTTTATTTTCCCTTCCGTTCTTCATCGGGATAAGCTTGTCGTCGGAATATCAACCAGCGGTGCAGGACCGCAGGTTGCTATCAGACTGAAGAAAGAAATAAATGAAATCCTACCGGACAATATGGAAGAAATATTGGATTACCTGGCAGAGGAAAGAATAAAGGCAAAGGCAGAAATACCGGATCCGAAGAAAAGAAGGGAATATCTTATCGGACTGGCGAACAAATTATTGGATGAAAAGTATGAACAATAGCAGCGTAAATAAAACCGGTTTTATCATAGGACTTTTAGTGCTGGGGATGCTATTTCTGATGATGTTGGGACTTGTATTTGGAAGTGTTAACATTTCAGCGAAAGATCTGATTCAGATCATAGCACAAAGGGATAAAACCTCAAAATATGCAGTCATTCTTTGGAATATCAGATTGCCGCGTGTCCTTGCAGGCGTACTGGCCGGTTGTGGTTTGGGGTGCGCCGGAGTCCTTTTGCAAGGGGTTTTGAATAATTCACTGGCAAGCCCTAATACAATTGGCGTTAATTCGGGGGCCGGATTTTTCGTAATGCTTTCCATGCTGCTACTACCGCAGAATTTGTTCGCAAAATCCCTCATGGCCTTTATAGGAGCATTTGTCACCTCTGTGCTTATTCTGGTGCTGGCATATTTTGCGGAAAAATCAAGAATAACAATTGTTCTGGCAGGTATTACGATTTCCAGCTTTCTTTCGGCGGGAATGAATCTAATGAAGATTATAGATACCGACATTACAATAAACTCGACTCAATTTCTTATTGGTTCAATGGCCGGAGTTACTATGAAATCACTTTATTATCCTGCTGTTGGCATTATCCTTGGAATCGCTTTATCGATTGTTCTTTCGAAGGCATTAAATATTCTTGCACTTGGAGATGGGGTGGCGAGCTCACTTGGCTTAAGAGTAAATCTGTATCGAGTTATATTCCTGTTAATCTCAAGCATGATGGCCGGATTGGTTGTAAGCTTTGCGGGTCTGATAGGTTTTGTTGGTCTTATTGTCCCACATATCTGTAGGTATCTGTTTGGCCATGACAGTCGGCTTTTGATTCCAACCTCATGCCTAATGGGTGCAATCCTTGTACTGTTGTCGGATCTGATCGGCAGAGTTCTGTTTGCACCTTTTGAACTGCCCGTCGGAATTATTCTCTCATTGGCGGGCGGCCCATTCTTTTTGTATCTTCTTATGAAAAAAGGAGGTCGGAGAGTAAATGCTTAAGTTTCAAAATGTGGATGTCAGTATAGGAAAAACTCCTATTCTACATGATTTATCAGTGACATTTGATAAAGGGAAAATCAATACAATAATCGGCCCAAACGGCTCCGGAAAAACGACGTTGCTACAAACACTGAATGGTCTTAGTCATGTTACCGGAGGCAATATTTTACTGGAGGGTGACTCATTTTTGAAAATGCCCTTACGCGAACGGGCTAAGAGGCTGTCCTTTATGCCGCAATTCAGAGACAGTGCACCAAATATTTCCGTATACAGTCTTGTAGAACATGGAAGGTTTGCATATATGGGCTTTTCCAGAAAAATGAGTGATGAGGATAAACAGGCAGTTCAGAAAGCCCTGGAATATACGGATATTTTGGACTATAAAAACAGAATGGTAAGTGAACTTTCAGGTGGATTACAGCAGCGGGTGTATCTTGCAATGCAGCTTGCCCAGGGCAGCGATTATATGGTAATGGATGAACCCATGAATTATCTTGATTATCCGAGTCAGCGCGAAATGTTTGATTTAATTAGGAACCTTGTAGGGCAAGGAAAAACGATCATTATGGTCCTGCACGATTTGAATTATGCACTACGGATTTCTGACAGAATCATTGTCATGAAGGATAGAACGATAGTCGGAGAAGGAACTCCGGAAGAATGCCTTGGAAGTCAAATACTTCAGAATGTGTTTCAATGCGAAGTTGACGTAATAAATAGAAGTGATTCAAAACAATATTTTTTTATTTGAGGTACAGGAAAATGACGATAACACAATTAAAATATGTGGTTGCGATATCAGCATCATCTTCGATGAGAGAGGCTTCGGCCAAACTTTATGTATCGCAACCGGCATTATCAGCAACCATTCGAGACCTGGAAGAGGAAGTGGGAGTTCGTATTTTTGAAAGAACAAACAAGGGCATCACGTTAACCGATGCGGGAACGGAATTCCTTAATTTTGCGAAACAGGCAGTAAGTCAGTATGAACTGGTAGAAAATAAATATCTGGGATCGAAGATGGGCACAGATTATTATTCCATTTCCGTCCAGCATTATGTTTTTGCCATTCATGCATTTGTAAACGCTATAAAACAAAGAGAAGCCGATAATTTTTCCTACCTAATAAAGGAAACAAGAACGGATGAAGTATTATCCAATGTGAGAAATTACAAGAGTGAAATTGGCGTTCTTTCGTACTCAGAGAGTAATCGGAATATTATTAATAAGTTGTTCAGGGAATACGAACTTGAGTTTTATCCGCTGATGAAATGTGAAACCTATGCATACTTGAGTAAATCACATCCATTGGCAGACAAAACAGAGTTGTCGGTTGAGGAATTGAAGGAATATCCTTGTGTGACCTTTGATCAAAGCAATGAAACGGAATTCTATCTTTCGGAAGAAGCATTATCAAGTTATGATTTTAAAAAAGTGATTCGATCGAATGATAGAGCAACCTCCTGTGAGGTGATTGCTATGCTTAACGGGTTCGCCATTGGGACCGGAATCATGATAGACAGTAATGTTCTTAAGGACACATTTATTTCGGTTAAGCTTAAGGAAGAGGACCCGCTTATTATTGGTTACATTATTAAGAAGAAGCATGTACTCAGTGACTTTGGTAAAATATATGTGAGTGAATTGGAAAAATATAAACAGGTATAAGGGGAGGACGGAGATGGATTACAAAAAGGCTTTTGTAGAATTTGAAGCAGATGAACCAAAGTATTTTCCGGATATTATAGAACTAAGTATTGTTAGTGGGGGAGTACACCTGTATGGATATCTGCTCTCTCCGGATAAAAGGATTAAGGGGCCTTATCCAACGGTAATTATGTCTCATGGTTTTCCCGGATATACAACGAATAACGACCTGGAACTGGCCCTAATGAGAATGGGCTGTGTGGTTATTCACATGAACCATAGAGGCGCCTGGGGAAGTGAAGGGAATTATCTTTTTACAAATCTTAAGGACGATTTGATTGCAGTTGCAAAATGGGCACACAATGCAGCAATTGCAGACCAGTATGATATTGATGTGAACAATATTTTTCTTGTTGGACACAGTATGGGTGGTCAGACCGTTCTTAATGCAGCAAAGGATTTACCTTTTATCAAAGGCGTAGCGGCAATGGCAGCATATGATATTGGCGCCGCATTTCGATACAAAATGGAGAAGGATTTGTTCCTGATGATTGAAACCGAAGGACAGTGTCTTAAGATGCAATCAGCCGGTGAAGTATATGAAAATGCGCTAATCAATCAGCAGGAACTGAGTGTACTTAACCGATATGATGAGTTGTTGACAAAAAATGTTCTGTTTGTTGAAGCGATTTATGACACGATTGCACCACCGGATAAAATGCTGCAACCTCTGGCGAATAAGCTGATAGAAGCAGGTGGAAAGATTACCTATGAAAAGATTGCCAGCAACCACAGTTTTGTTGGACAGCGTATGAAGCTGACGCAGATTGTTGGTAAATGGATCGAAGAGATGTATGTTGGTAGGACAGACTCAAAAATGTGATAGGATAAGGAAAATGCAGATACCATGAAGGAAATAACAATCGCGGAATGGAAAAAAATGTCCGAGGATAGCGTTCAGCTTGTTGATATACGTAATGAGGGGAGTACCATCTTTGGAATGATGCCCGATGCAATTCATATTGCGTTCTCGACATTCGAAGATAATTTGGAAGACTGTCTTTCGAAGCTCCAGAAAGACAAGAAAATAATTGTCTATTGTCAGCGAGGAGAAAAATCCCGGGAAATTGCTGATCTTATAGAAGAACGGGGATATGATAGTTATAGCCTGGTCGGTGGATACAATGCGTTTTTAATGGACAGCATAAAAAACGACAAGGCAGAAGAGAGTAAAAAGAAGGTTGAAGAAAGCATAAGAAAGAAATTCCATAAAACACTTCTTTCACCGTTTGCCAAGGCGTGTAAGCTCTATGAGCTGATTAAGGAAGGCGACCACATAGCGGTATGTATATCCGGTGGCAAGGATTCGATACTGATGGCGAAGCTTTTTCAGGAACTACAAAGGCACAGACGGGTTCATTTTGAATTAACTTTTCTTGTTATGGATCCCGGATACAACCGTGAGAATCGCGCTCTGATTGAGAGTAATGCGAAAAAACTTGGCATCCCGATTACGATTTTTGAAAGTACTATATTTGACGCTGTTGACAACATTAATAAAAGTCCCTGTTATATTTGCGCGAGAATGAGAAGAGGCTATTTATATAGCAAGGCGAAAGAGCTTGGATGTAACAAGATTGCACTTGGGCATCACTACGATGATGTGATCGAGACGATTCTCATGGGGATGCTGCACGGGGCACAGATACAAACTATGATGCCTAAGCTCCATAGCACGAATTTTGACGGAATGGAACTAATCCGACCGCTTTATCTTGTTAGAGAGGAAGACATTTGCAAATGGAGAGACTATAACGGTTTACATTTCTTGCAATGTGCCTGTCATTTTACGGATACTTGCAGTACCTGCCATGAGGATGGAACAACGTCATCGAAAAGATTGGAAACAAAGAAATTGATTGCGCATTTGAAAGAAAGCAATCCTTTTGTGGAATCCAACATTTTCAGAAGTGTGGAAAATGTAAGTTTGGAAACCATTATTGAATATAAAAAGAATGGTATACGGCATAATTTTTTAGATGATTATGATAACTGAAGCAAGAGGGGGGAATCGTAGTCGTCTTTCGTAAAGGATGTGGTTCAAAAATGAGATTAGCCCTTGTACAGATGAGTAATGCGGGGACGATACAAAGAAACTTGAGTAAAAGCATTTCGGCCATTCGGGAAGCAGCCCAAAATGGAGCGGATATCGTATTATTCCCGGAGGTACAACTGACAGAATTCTTTCCGCAGTATCCGAAAAGAGATGTTAAGGATTATGGTGTGGAAATAGACTCGGAACTTGTTTCGGAGATACAAAGAGCTTGTAAAGACAATCATATTACGGCTGTGCCAAATATATATTTAAAAGAGAACGATAAATTCTATGACGCAAGTGTACTGATTGATTCGTCAGGGAATATTTCCGGAATCCAGAAGATGGTACATGTCGCACAGGCGCAACAGTTTTATGAGCAGGATTACTATACTCCATCAGATGATGGGTTTAAGGTATTTGATACAGAGTTTGGAAGGCTTGGAATTGTTGTTTGCTTTGACCGCCATTATCCGGAAAGCATAAGGACGGAAACTCTTATGGGAGCAGACTTGATTCTGATTCCTACGGTTAATACGAAATCAGAACCTTCGGAGATGTACGAGTGGGAGCTTCGGGTTCAGGCGTTTCAAAACAGTGTTGCTATCGCTATGTGCAATCGAGTCGGAGTAGAAGATGCCATGGAATTCTCGGGAGAATCAATCATTGTTGATGCAAATGGAAGTGTCCTACTAAAAGCAGATGACAAAGAACAAATTCGATACATCGATATCGATTTGAGTGAATCCGAAAGAATAAGAGAATCTAAACCATACACGAATCTAAGAAGGCCTGAAGCGTACAAATAGGAGAATATTGACATGACGTTACAGCAACTACAGTATCTTGTTACGGTCGCCGAGTGTGGAAACATTACGGAAGCCGCAGAAAAATTGTTCCTTTCACAGCCCTCCCTAAGTGCGGCCATTCATAACCTGGAAAAAGAAATGGGTGTTACAGCTTTTGTCCGTTCCAATAAGGGTGTAGCTGTGACAAGAGAAGGAGAAGAGCTGCTTTCCTACGCAAGAATGCTATTGGAGCAGGCGGATAATATGCGGGATCACTTTGGCAGTGGAGATAAAAGAGCACCGAAGTTTTCCGTGTCCTGTCAGCATTATTCCTTTGCGGTAAATGCCTTTGTTGATCTGATTAAGGAATTTGATGCGGATGGGTATAGCTTCACAATCAGAGAAACACAAACAGGAGAGATTATCGAGGATATTTCAAATGGGAAAAGTGAAATCGGTATTATCTATTTGTCTGAACATAATGAGGAAGTCATCGGTAAGTTGATTCGAAACAATAATCTGATATACGAGGAAATCTATCATGCGGCCCCGCACGTCTTTCTTTGTAGGAACCATCCACTGGCAGATAGGGAAAGCATTACCATGGAAGACCTGCAACCATATCCATATCTGGTATATGAGCAGGGGAATAATAATTCCTTCTATTTTTCAGAGGAATTTGTAAGTATGCTGGATTTCCCAAAAAATATTCAGGTCAGGGATAGAGCGACACTTTTTAATTTGGTTATTGGCTTGAATGGCTTCACGGTGAGTAGTGGAGTGATTGATTCAAAACTAAACGGAAGCAACATTATCGCAAAACCTCTTGAAATAAACAAATCGATGAGAATTGGGACTCTTAAAAAGAAGAATACGGTGTTAAGCCGATACGGGAGCTTCTATATGGAGGCTTTAAAAAATCATCTGTCCATAGTTTAAAACTTTGAAGAACTATCAATTATATGTATTTTTCAATTACCGAGTAAGATGGTAGGATATCCTCATAAAACAGAGAAACGAATGCAAATCCTCTCCTCGCCAGAGGGCTCGGATTTTGCTTCGCAAAACAAGGAGGATTGACATGAGCAAATTACAGACGCCGTTTCGGTATGATTTTGTGGGAAGCTTTTTAAGACCCGAGGCTCTTAAGAAAGCAAAGACAGATTTTAAAGAGGGATTGATTTCAAAAGAGGAGCTTGATCGGGTTGTTGATCAGGAAGTCACGAAAGTCGTTGCAAAGCAGAAGGAACTTGGCTTTCATGTAATCACGGATGGTGAGTTTCGAAGAACCTTCTGGCATCTTGACTTTATGTGGGGATTTGAAGGGGTTGAACATGAAAGTACCGGTAACGGAGTAAAGTTTGACGCCGAATTGGCGATACTGGATGATACATACCTGGTAGGAAAGATTAAGGCAAAGGCTCATCCGTTTGTGGAATACTTCAAATTCTTAACGCAGTTCGAAGACGAAAACACGGTTGCGAAATACACAATTCCTGCACCGGCACAGATGTTTCAGCAGTTGATCGTACCTGCTAATTATGAGTCGACCAGAAAGTTTTATGCTACGAACGAGGAGTTGATTCAGGATATTGGTCTTGCCTATCAGGAAGTCATTAAGCAGTTTTACGAGGCCGGATGTCGGAATCTTCAGTTGGATGACTGCACCTGGGGTGCAATCGTCGGAGAGGCAGCGAAACACAGATACAAGTCTCTTGGAATTGACCTTGAGGATGTAAAAAAACAATTGCTCACCGTAAATAATCTCGCACTGGAGGGGAAGCCTTCGGATATGGTGATTACCTCTCATATCTGTAGAGGAAATTATCACTCAACCTTCTTTACAAGCGGCCCTTATGATACGGTTGCGGATTATGTATTTGCAAAGGAAAATGTGGATGCTTTGCTTCTGGAGTATGACGATGAGAGATCCGGCGGTTTTAGCCCGCTTCAAAAAGTGTCCGAAGATAAAAAGGTTGTGTTAGGTCTGATTACAACCAAGACTCCTAAGTTAGAGGACAAGGAGAGAATCATTGCCAGAATTCACGAGGCGGCAAAATACGTTCCTCTTGATCGGTTGTATTTGAGCCCTCAGTGTGGATTTGCTTCCTGCGAGATTGGAAATAAACTGACAGAGGAAGAACAGTGGGCAAAACTTAAACTGGTAAAAGAAATCGCAGAGGAAGTTTGGGGAAAATAAAAAACATACTTGTTTGATTGCCTATTTTCATACTATTTTATTGACAAAATGGGTGAGATATGGTAATTTTTAGTCACGAAATGAGCAAGGGTGTTCCGTAATCGGGATGCCCTTTTCTTTTTGAAAAAAAGGAATCGAAGCAAAGGCGCTTATGTAGGGATACATAGGCGCTCTTTTTTTCAAAAAGAATCAAAAGGAGGTATCTACATGAAGAATCAGGAGCAGGCACTTCTCAAACACACGGACAAGATTAATGATTTATTGGCCCGGTATGGTGTGAAATTCGGCATTTACAAGAATAATACCTTTAAAGAGCAGTTATTCCCTTTTGATTCCATCCCAAGGATTATTGAGCATGAAGAATTTGAAATGCTGGAAAAGGGATTGAAGCAAAGAGTTACTGCACTGAATCTGTTTTTAAAAGATATTTATTCGGATAAACAGATTGTGAAGGATGGTGTCGTGCCGGAGGATTTCATTTTTGCATCATCGGGATATATGGCGGAATGTGAAGGCGTTACGCCGGTGAAGGGAATCTATTCTCATATTTCCGGAATCGATTTGGTAAAAGGTAAGGACGACGAATGGTATATTCTTGAGGATAATCTGCGAGTACCATCGGGAGCCTCCTACCCAATGATTGCCCGTGATCTGAGTCGTAAGAGTTGTCCGGAAACCTTCCAGAATATAAAATTGATGGACAATCGAAACTATGCGGAGCTTCTTCGAAAAACGATGGATTATGTAAATACCGGCGGACACACGGTAATTCTTACTCCGGGCCGTTATAATGCTGCCTATTTTGAGCATTCGTACCTTGCGGAAAAAACCGGCGCACATCTGGTGACAGGTTCCGAACTGTTTGTGGAAAATGATTTCCTGTATTACGTTACCGCAAGTGGTGTAAAAGAAAAGGTCGGTGCGGTTTACCGTCGAATCTCGGATGAATACCTTGATCCGATGAACTTTAACCCGGAGTCACTGATTGGTATCCCGCACATTTATGATGTATTCCGTAAGGGAAATGTGGCGCTGATCAATGCACCGGGAAATGGCGTAGCGGATGATAAGGGCATCTATTATTTCGTGCCAAAGATGATTCAGTACTACCTGAAGGAAGAGCCGATTTTGAAAAATGCCCCGACTTACCTTCCGTTCTATGAAGAGGATATGGCTTACGTGCTGGAGCATTTTGATGACCTGGTATTAAAGGATGTTGCAGAAGCCGGCGGTTACGGTGTTGTATTCGGAAATACGATGACGCCAAAACAAAAGGAAGATTTCATTGAGCTTCTGAAGGCGGAACCGAGACGGTTTATCGCACAGGAAGTAATCGACTTCCAGGATCTGGACATTTTGGACGAGGGCGAAATTGTTCCGAGAAAAGCGGACCTTCGGGCCTTTGTCTTAATGGCTGACCAGCCGTATGTATGGGCCAGCGGACTGACTCGTTTCTCGAGAAATCCGTCGTCGTTTATTGTTAATTCATCGCAAGGAGGAGGATTTAAGGATACATGGGTATTATCTCAGTAGAACAGGTTGACCATCTTTACTGGTTGGGCAGATACACGGAGCGTGTATATACTACATTGGATTTGTTTGCAAAAAGCTTTGATAAGATGATTGATGTGAATGAAGATGTCTATCAGAAGTACTGCGAGTCGTTGGATATTCCGAATATTTATTACAACAAGGAGGATTTTCTGACCCGTTATCCGTTTGACAGCACCATCGCGGATTCCATTATCAGCAATCTGAATCGTGCGTATGATAACGCAATTGTGCTTCGTGAGACTATCGGATCGGATGCGCTTTCGTACATCCAGCTGTCCATTTATGCGATGACGAAGGCAGCCCGGAGTGAATCCCCGTTAATTGAATTGCAGCAGATTATGGATGATTT
>DCGY01000019.1:15444-16143 GCA_002314715.1 Lachnospiraceae bacterium UBA1766
TGGGGAATCGTGGATGACCAGATTGACGTGGAGCAGATTCGAAACATCCTGAAGGCAGGAAAGCGTATCGAGCGTGTTGATTTGTACGCACGACTGGAACTCGACAAGAAGCGCATCGAACGCGAGATTCATCGAATGATTCCGCGTGTGCTTAGAAGCGGCATGAAGTTCGACACCACCGTTTTGAGTAAGATTAGTACGCTGATTAATGAAAATGCGCTGAACTACGACGAGCTGATTCATAACGTGGAGTCCATCGTCGGATGAAAGGACGCATTTGCTGAGGCTTCCAAATCGCAAACGGAGGAGTAGAAGCGCTGCACAATATTTTGGCAAGAAGGTGAAAATGTGGCATTCTTAAATTATGAGTATAAAATGAAAATCAGTTATACCGAACCGGTAAACAAGTGTTATTTTACGATAAAATCCATTCCACCCAACGATTTTCGGCAGATTGGATTATCCTACAATATTACGATGGACCCGAGCACGTCATATTCGGAGAGTCGGGATTCGTTCGGAAACATTCAGATTATCGGGAGTGTGGGCGAACCTCATAAAGAATTTGAATTCTCTATCCGTGGACTGGTGGAGACCAACCCGGTCAGTGTTATCGGCGGCATCAATTCCAATATCATTGGGATGTATAAGTATCCACACGGAAAATGCATCCCGGGTGATGCGATAAAACAGTTCTAC
>DCGY01000052.1 GCA_002314715.1 Lachnospiraceae bacterium UBA1766
TCTACCAACTGAGCTATCTGGGCCAGTAGACGAGAACTCCCATGACACTTTCGAATATTCTGCGTCACAACATTGATGATTATACATAGGAATTCTCTTACTGTCAATACCTTTTTAAAAAAATTTTTTATACAAAAGAAAAAATAACAAAAAACCTTAATTGATCAGGGCTGCACCGCAGTTTTTGCAGTTGCCGATGGTGCCCAAATAGTAGGTAGTTCCACAATATTGGCAAGCCATTGTCTGAGGGGTTCCGTTAATCTTGTAGGTAGATTCTCCCTTCGCCTGGCTCTCTTTATATTTCTTCGTATTGCCAAGAATTACCGCCAAGCCTGCTCCAAAGAATACACCGCCATGGATTAACAGGAATAAACATACAAACAGTTTTTCCGGCTCTACCTTAATTCCGGTCTTGTTCAGATGCTGATAGAACTCTTGAAAGGAGGTGGTAATCGCATCCGCCACACCGGTACCATTGGCTCGGCTTAAATTAGTCTGTATTCGGTCTGCCAGATAATTTTCATCACTGGTTTTTGCCGTCTTGCCTAAATTATCACCCCACATGGATTCCCAACGAAATTCCTCAAAGCCGGTAGCATCGTTTCTCTCTCCGAAGCTGTATAGAATCAGCAAATGATATTCATCACTAAACTTCACGACATACTCATTGTATGCAAAGGCTTCCAAGTCCGTATAATCCGAAGCATACATTTCGTCGGTAAACTCTACGGCGGGAATAATGCCTGTCTTGTCGCGAAAATCCTCCAAAGCCGTTAGGAGTCGTTCCTCTTCCTGGAGTGACACATGATCCAATGTATCATAAATATACACGGTACGGTCTACATAAGAAGGTACCGTGGTTTTCTTGACTCCGAAGGAAAAAAAGGAAGCCAAAATCACCACAATGGCAATCAATTCGCATACTCCGGGCAACATGAAAATCGCTCCGAAAAAGTTTCCGCCGATTAATTGACCCTTGGTCATTTCCGCATGATAATTGCTGGAATCGGAATAAACAATTCTGGAATGTCCGTACTTGTCGTAAATTGCATAGGTATGACTGCCGTGAAACGGTGTGCTGGAAACGCGCACACTGCTTCCGCCGCTGCCTCCGTGTCCGGAAGAATGTCCTCCGCCATGATGTCCTCCACCGCTATGGCTACCGCCGCCTCCTGAATGTGGCATAATGAATCTCCTCTCAATTTCCAATGAATCCATTTTCTTCGTAATAAGCCAGTAATAATTGGACAACCCGTCCATATCGTTTCATTCCGTCACTGACTCCGTTTAGCTTTAAGGAGGTCTCCACAAAGGTTTCTGCTGCCTTATCCACAATTTCTGTGCTGACAACCGCTTCCTCTTCGATACGCTCCCATTCTTCCTGTAATACAAAAACATAATCCTTGGCCACTTGCTTTTCAACACCAAGAATCGAAATTCCCTGATCCGAAATCCGCTGCAAATCTTCCTCATTTAAATCAGCCAACTCATTGGACAGGTAACCCAATACGCCTAAATATCCTCCATACTGAAAAAAGACATTCTCCGAATTGGTACAAGCCAAAAAGCTGATAAAATTGGCCTCATCCTCCTGAATATAACCCTTTAAATGGGCCAGCTCATGACACATAGTCTCCGGTTTATTGGTGATATACATGACACCGTTATAATTGGCCTCCATGGAAAAAGGAAAATAATAACCGCACATATACTGCTGACACATAAAATCCGAGAAATACATACGCTTGGGACAAGGATAAAATCCGGACAGCCTTGGATAAGTGTCCCCCAGTCGAATCATGGCCTGTCTGGCTGTCTGCTGCATTGCCGTTTCCCCTTCGGGATAAAGCACATAGCCCTTCTCATCCCGTTCCATTTCCTTGGAAAGGGTATTGCAGTTTTGGACTACCAAATTCCAAACCTGTACCAGCTCCTCAACAGAATATTTTTCTTTCTCATCGGGAAAATACATTTCTCCAAAGGTAGAACCATGGTACAGAATAAAACAGTTCAGCGTCATTATCAAGGCTACGATCAAAAAAACATTTCCCAAAAAGGAATAAAAGCCCTTGGCCAGCCGATAAAACCGGCCTTCCTTCTTCTTTCGAAAAAGCATGATAACTGCACCGGGCAAAAAGAAAAGGGCCAATACCAACAGAACCAACCCGGCAATAATCAGCCATTCTCCCACAGAGAAGGGCGCCAGTCCGGTCAATCGTCCATAGGTATTTACCCAAATCGGAAAAATCCATAAAAGATAGGCGTCAGAAAAAGATTTGCTGTTCCAGGCAACCAGATTCAGCAAAATGATCCCCGCTATAAAGATCATATATCCTATCTGTTTCTTGGTGAAATGCTTCATCCTTTTCCACGCCCTTTTTTGCTTCTACTTCTTTAAATACTTTGCAATCATCTGCGGAATTTCATCTCTCATAACGGGGAGAGAAAAACCGGTAGGATTTACTACAATGCCGGCACATTCTTCCGGACAGAACTTGAGAACTTCCTTGAAGGGAATAAAAAGTACACGAGGTTCTTTTCCGCGACTGAATGCATTCACTGCACCGGGATCGCTAAAGAAGGACATGTATGTTTTGTCCCCGTTCTTGGAATAAGGCATCTGACTCTGGCGAAGAGAGAAGTCCTCATCCTTTTTGGTACCTTCCGGAGGAATCACGGGTAAAAGCAGAGTAGCGTTTACAAGGCTGGCATAATACTCGTCCTTTAACTCTGCAAGCTTTTCATAGTTGGGATTCTCAGGATCTCTGCGAAGCTCCTGTGCAAAGTAAATACCGTTTAACTGAAGCTTAATCATAGGCATTACTTCTTCGGTAATTGCATCCGTGAAATCCTTGGGAAGAATCTCCTTCAGTTCAATCGTCTCCATTTGTGCACCTGCACCCTGGAAGCCTACCGCATTTACGCCCAGCTGGCGAACCATGGACATAAACTGCTTTACCTGGCTGATTTCCACACGCATCATTTCATTGTCCTTGTTGGGTACGAACATCTCTTTCATTCCCAACTCATTTACGGAAACCTTCATTTTTTCTTTTGCGTACTCCTGCATTGCAGCTTCCGCGTCTTCCTTGGTCTCGTAGATTAATACACGATCGAAGAAATCTACCTGTTCGCACTCAACGAAAGGAAGTCTTGTGAAGGCACAAAACAAGGTATATGCCTTTTCCATACTGTTAATTTTGTCAATTGTCTCTTTGTTTGCCATAATTTTTTCTCCAATTTTTATTTTATACGTAACCAAATACGGAAGATAACAAAATAATCAACATACAAACCGGTACAATATATTTGATTACAATCGAATACATCTTCTTAGACTTAAAGGTACCGGATGTCTCAACCTCATCAATAATTACCTGAGGCTTAATAATAAATCCTACCAGAATCGCCATCAAAAGCGCTACTATAGGCATCATAATGTTATTGCTGATAAAGTCAAAGAAATCCAAAAACGGCATGCCCAGAAGAAGAACATTGCTCCAGATTCCGTTTCCGAGAGAAGAAGGAATTGCCATGAGGAATGCTACAAACATGACAGCAAAACATACAACCTGTCTCTTTATATGGAACTTATCTACAAAGATGGATACAATGGCTTCCATCAAAGAAATTGCGGAGGTAAGGGCCGCAAATAAAACCAATACGAAGAAAACCAATCCCAAAATACGTCCGCCCGCAAAGGAATCAAATACATTGGGCAACGTTATAAACATCAGAGTAGGACCTGCTTGTAAGCTCTCATTGTTTCCGCCGGAAAAAGCAAAGACAGCGGGAATAATCATCATACCGGAAAGAAATGCAATGGCGGTATCGAAAATTTCAATATAGCGGATGGAACCTTCCAAATCATCATCCTTGGGTGTGTAAGAACCGTAGGTAATCATGATACCCATTGCCAAAGACATGGAGTAGAACAACTGTCCCATAGCCGCTACCACGGTTTTTAGAGAGAAGTTTTTAAACTCCGGTTTTACATAATAAATCAAACCGTCCATTGCCCCGGGAATCGTCAGACAATAAATTGCCAGGCCGATGGACATAATTACCAAAAGGGGCATCATGGTTTTACTTACTCGCTCTACACCCTTTTCCACACCAAACAAAACAACCAAAGAAGTAATCATCAGGAAAATCGCTAAATACACAATCGGCTCTACCGGTGCACTGATAAATCCTCCGAAGAAGCCGTCCTGGGTGGCTTCATGTCCCTGATTGGTAGCGTACACCGCAAGGAACTTAATAACCCATCCGCCGATGACACAATAATACGGGAAAATGATTATCGGTACCAGCGCCTCCAGATAACCCAGGAAAGCAAATCGCTTATCCAACATCTTATAAGCCTCAATTACACTTTTGCCGGTTTTACGACCGATGGCAATCTGTGTAATCATCAAAGCAAAACCGAAGGTTACCGCCAAAATCAAATATACCAGAAGGAAAATACCTCCGCCGTACTTCGCCGCCAAATATGGAAATCTCCAGATATTACCCAAACCGACCGCAGACCCTGCTGCCGCCAGAATGAATCCCAGTTTACTGGTAAAACTGCTTTTTTTCTCCATTCTCTATTCCCCCATAATTTTTTTCAATCCATTTTTTCGGAATCACAAAAACCAATTCCTATTTTACCACAAAAAAAGGCCTTTCACAATAAAAACCTCTCATAGCCCCCTTCGTCCGGTTGACAATCTATTTTTTAGAGAATAGACTAGATTTATGGAATTCCACAAAAAGTGAGGTATTCGACTTGAAAAGCAAAAAGAAAGACGCTTCCTTGAAAAAAAGAATTTTCGAAATCATTCAAATTGGTAACAAGTCCGACTTTATCAGTTTGCTATTTGATATTTTTATTGTAGCGGTTATTCTCCTGAATATCCTCATTACATTCGTACTGACCTTTGATGAATTCAGCCCCTATAAGAGATTTTTGGAAACTCTGGAATTTATTACCATTGTTATATTTACTCTGGAATATATTCTTCGAATTTGGACCGCCAAATACCTGTATCCGGACAAGAAACCGCAAAAAGCCGTATTGGCTTTTCTGTTTTCCTTTTATGGCATCGTGGATTTACTGACAATTTTGCCTTACTTCCTGCCCTTCGTGTTCCCCAGCGGAATCGTGGCTTTCCGAATGTTTCGCGTGGTTCGAATCCTGCATCTGTTTAAGATTAATTCCAACTACGATGCCTTCAATGTCATTACGGACGTCCTTAAGGAAAAAAAGAACCAGTTGGTTTCTTCCATTTTCCTGATTTTAATTCTGATGCTTGCATCCTCTCTTTGTATGTACAGCCTGGAGCATGAAGCCCAGCCTGAGAACTTCTCCAATGCCTTCTCCGGAATCTGGTGGTCCATGTCCACTTTGCTGACCGTGGGCTACGGCGATATTTATCCCATTACCACATTGGGCAAATTAATGGCTATCTTCATCGCTTTTCTGGGCGTCGGTGTGGTGGCTATCCCAACAGGTATTATTTCCGCAGGCTTCGTAGAATATTACACCAAAATTAAAGTTGGTACTCTGGAAACCAGAGATGCTTCTCTTATTTCGCTTGCAATGCCCAAAGGACATCCCTATATCGGCAAAACCATACGGGACATAGAACTTCCTCGGGGATTGTATCCTGCCGTATTGATAAAAGGCAGTGATGTTCTGATTCCTTATCCCACCGTGGAAATCGGTGAAAACGATTGTCTTCTTTTGGGTTCCGAAGGAAATATTGCCACGGATTGCCGATTAGAAGAAATCGCATTGAAAAAAGGCCATCCTTGGATTGGCCTTCGCATCAAAGAGCTGGATATTTCCAGACGTTGCTTTATCATCATGATACAAAGAAAGGGGCAGAATATCCGCCCCCAGTCTGATTTCCTTTTGCAGGAAAATGATGTTGTTATGATTTTGGAAAAGAAGTTCTTCCCTAAAAAATAATTTTTGATAAAGCATTTCGAACGAACAGAAGCTGACAGGACTTATGGGATTAGTATTTCATAATATGTCCTGTCACTTTTTTTGCAATCTTGTAAATAGGATTCTCAAAGGTTTTCTTTACATTCTTTAACTCATCACGAATAGCAATGCCCTGAGGACAGTGCTGTTCACACTTGCCGCAGCCTACACAATTGGAAGCCCCGGTAGAATCCTTTCGGACTGCCGTGCACATAAAATAATCCTGCATTCCTCGGAAATAACCATCCGTAAATCTACGATTATAGGCTGCGAAAGCCCCCGGAATATCTACATTCTTGGGACAGGGCATACAGTATCTGCAACCGGTACAGCCCACCTTCATCTTGGCATTAATGGCCGCAACCACATCTGCCAAAAGCTTTTCTTCTTTCTCACCAAACTCTCCAACACGGGATTCCTCCGCGGAAGCGGTATTTTCCTTCACCATTTCCAGGGAGTTCATGCCGGACAATACGCAGGTTACCTCCGGCTGATTCCACAGCCAACGAAATGCCCACTGCGCCGGACTTCTCTTGATTTCAAATTTTTCAAACAGCTCCAAGGCTGCTGCCGGAAGATTATTCACCAGACGACCGCCTCGCAAAGGCTCCATAATGATAACCGGAATCCCTTTTTCTGCCGCACGCTTCAATCCGGTAACACCTGCCTGAGAATGTACATCCAGGTAGTTGTACTGAATCTGACAAAAATCCCAGTCGTAAGCATCCAAAAGTGCAATAAAATCATCGGAATTGCCGTGATAAGAAAATCCAACCTGCTTAATGGCACCGCTTTTCTTTTTCTGGTCCAGCCATTCCAGAATACCCATGCCCTTTAAGCGTTCCCAGGTGGTCACATTGGTGAGCATGTGCATCAAATAATAATCTACATAATCGGTACGTAAGCGACGAAGCTCTTCCGAGAAAAATTCCTCCATGCTTTCCGGCTTCTTCAGCATATAATGAGGAAGCTTGGTGGCAATGAGCACTTTCTCGCGAATCTGATTTCGCTCCAAAATCTCACCCAAGGCGGCTTCACTGCCGGGATAAATATAAGCGGTATCGTAATAATTTACCCCTGCTTCATAGGCAGCCATAATTTCCTTCTCCGCCTTGTCCAAATCCACACCGGTAATTCCCTGTGTAAATCGCATACAACCGTAACCCAAAACCGAAATGTCATTTCCATACCTGTCCTTGCGATACTGCATAAATACCCTCCGTTTTCTGTTTTCATCTTGTTTGCTGTTACACTCACGAAACTTACGAATTGTCCCGATCTTCCATAATATGACCTTTGCCGATATGCGGCTCTATCAAATTGGAATATGCATGCTCCCAAAGCGCCTCGGAGCCTTCTGCCGTACGGGCATTTCGCTTCAAAATCTGACTGATATGCACTCCATGCTCTACCCAGGCCTTTCCGTTGGAGGCATCGTTTAACATTACCGGCTGCACATTATCCATGGTATGGGCAAATTTGGCCTCCGGCGTCTCCCAGGCCTCAAATTCCTCCCATAAATCCCGAAGCTCCTTTTGCTGGTCTTCCGGGAGCAGGCCAAAGATACGATCAGCAGCCTTTTCCTCCCGCTCTCTTTTATCCAAATGCGCCTGCTCATCATAAGCATAAGTGTCCCCGGCATCTATTTCCACGATATCATGAATCAGAAGCATCATCATAGTCTTGGCAATATCAATTTCCCGGTTGGAATATTCCCGAAGAAGATAGGCCATAATCGCCATATGCCAGGCATGCTCCGCGTCATTTTCTTTTCGGCTGGCATCTGCCAGATAGGTTTGTCTGCCGATTAACTTCTCTTTATCGATTTCCCGCAGGAAATCAAATTGTTTTTCCAGTCTCAGGTCCATGGTTTACTCCTAAAATAAATGCACTGGTTAATATGCTTCGCAGAGCCGTCACTTCGTGACTTCTGCATTTGTTTCGTATACGCTCGGGTGAAACCAAATGTCGCCTTCGGCGCCGCTTGGTTTCCTTCCTTTTACTCACAAATGCCCTCTGCTTCGCAGAGTCGTCACTTCGTGACTTTTGCATTTGTTTCGTATACGCTCGGGTGAAACCAAATGCCGCCTTCGGCGTCGCTTGGTTTCCTTCCGAGCTATAAAAAAAGGAACATCCTAAGATGTTCCTTTTACTGCTGGTGGCCGGACTTGAACCGG